>NZ_JBHJQP010000056.1:25281-43386 GCF_042262625.1 Streptomyces sp. NPDC056347
GTCGGGTGGGCGGCCCGGGTCGGGGGGGCCCCGGCCCGCGGGGGGGGGGGGGGGGGCCCGGGCGGGGCGGGGCGGCGGGGGGGGGGGGGGGGGGGGCGGCGCGGCGCCGATCCGCTGGGCGGGGCGTCGGTGGCGTACTGGGGCCGGATCGCCGAGCGGCACCGGCTCGACCTCACGGTGGTCAATCCGCTGACCGACCCCACCTGGCGGTTCATGACGCTGGACTGGGACGGGAAGATCCGGATGGACTGCTCCTCGCCGTACGCGATGGCCTCGCTGATCGAGCAGCGGGACCGGTTCCAGATCGCGACGGGGAACGACGCCGACGCCGACCGGCACGGCATCGTGACCCCGGACGCCGGGCTGATGAACCCGAACCACTACCTGGCCGTCGCCATCGACTACCTGTACCGGCACCGCGAGGGCTGGCCCGCCTCGACGGGCATCGGAAAGACGCTGGTCTCCTCGGGGATGATCGACCGGGTCGCCGCCGGGCTCGGCCGCCGGCTGGTCGAAGTACCGGTCGGCTTCAAGTGGTTCGTGGACGGGCTGGCCGACGGCTCGCTCGGGTTCGGCGGCGAGGAGTCGGCCGGGGCGTCCTTCCTGCGCCGCGACGGTTCGGTGTGGACGACCGACAAGGACGGCATCCTGCTGGCGCTGCTCGCCTCGGAGATCCTCGCGGTGACGGGCTCGTCCCCGTCCGAGCACTACGCGGCGCTCACCTCCCGGTTCGGCGAACCGGCGTACGCGCGGATCGACGCCCCGGCCGACCGCGAGCAGAAGGCGGTCCTCGCCCGCCTCTCCCCCGCCCAGGTCACCGCCGACACCCTGGCCGGCGAACCGGTCACGGCGGTGCTGACCGAGGCACCCGGCAACGGGGCGCCGATCGGCGGCATCAAGGTGAGCACCGAGAACGCCTGGTTCGCGGCCCGCCCCTCGGGCACCGAGGACGTCTACAAGATCTACGCGGAGTCCTTCCTGGGCACCGGTCACCTCACCCGGGTCCAGGAGGAGGCGAAGGCCGTGGTCTCCGCGGCGCTGGAAGCCTGAGCCCGGGAGCGACGGCCGGTGCCGCCGGTTCGGCACCGGCCGTTGCACCCGGCCGGGAACAGTGCTTGGCTGGACACCACAAGATATGAATCGGGGTTCAGATCATCATGGCCTACCGATCCACCGCCCGTACGGAGGCGACCCGGCTCGCCCACCGCGAACGGCTCCTCGACGCGGCACGGCAACTGCTCGCCGAGGGCGGGTATCCGGCGGCCAGCATCTCCGCGCTCGCCCGGCGGGCCGGTGTCGCGACCGGCAGCGTGTACAACCACTTCGCGTCCAAGCAGGAGCTGCTGGCCGCCGTCTTCCGGCATGTCGCGGGTCATGAGCTCGACGCGGTGCGGGCGGCGGTGGAGGCCCGCAGCGGCGCACCGGAGCAGCTGCGGGCGCTCGTGGAGGTCTTCTCGTACCGCGCGCTGCGCAGCCCCCGTACGGCCTGGGCGCTGCTGGCCGAGCCGGTCGACCCGCTCGTCGACCAGGAGCGCCTGGTCTACCGGCGCGGCTATCACGCACTCGCCGGGACGATCATCTCCGCCGGTGTCCGGACAGGCGAACTGCCGCCGCAGGACGTCGAGTTGTCGGCCGCCGCGGTGATCGGCGCGGTCGGCGAGGCGCTGCTCGGCCCGCTCTCGCCGGTCGCCGAGCGGGACGGTCCGGGAGCACGGCCGGTCGTGGAGAGCATCACCGCGCTGTGCCTCAGAGCGGTCGGCGCCCGGGACGCCTGACCCCCGGCCCGCATCGCCCCATCGACGAACAGGACAGGAGCACCGTCATGACCGTCACCGAACACCGGACCGGCCCGCGCCCGGGGGCCCCGGCACCGCACCCCACCCATGTGGTCACCAACCAGGCACCGCCCCGCGAGAATCTCGACGAGTACGGCACCAACACGCCGCTCGCCGAGGCGGTCCGCGTCTTCGGCGCGGCCTGGCACGAGCCGGAGCTGCACGAGATCGGCACCCTGGTCGGTTCCGAGGGCTTCCAGACCGTCACCGAACAGGCCCACACCTCGCCGCCCGTCCTGCGCACCCACGACCGGTACGGCAACCGGATCGACGAGGTCGAATTCCACCCCGCCTACCACGAGGTCATCGGCGCGGCCGTGCGCCACGGCACGCACACCGCGGGCTGGGCGGATCCGAAGCCCGGGGCGGCGGTGGCACGGGCGGCGTCCTTCATGCTCTTCGCGCAGATCGAGCCGGGCCACGCCTGCCCGATGTCCATGTCGCACGCCGTGGTCCCGGTCCTGCAGCGCGATCCGGACGTGGGCAAGGACTGGCTGCCGGGTCTGCTCAGCCGTTCCTACGATCCCCGGACGATCGCCCCGGGCGCCAAGTCCGGGCTGATCTTCGGCATGGGGATGACGGAGAAGCAGGGCGGCTCCGACGTACGCGCCAACACCACCCGGGCCGTCCCGGTGACCTCCGACCCCGAGGGCCGGGCCCATCTGCTGACCGGCCACAAGTGGTTCTTCTCCGCCCCGCAGTCGGACGCGTTCCTGGTGCTGGCCCAGGCGGAGGCCGGGCTGACCTGCTTCCTGGTGCCGCGCGTCCTGGCCGACGGCACCCGCAACACCATCCGTGTCCAGCGGCTGAAGAACAAGCTCGGCAACAAGTCGAACGCCTCCTCCGAGGTGGAGTTCGACGGCACCTGGGGGGTCCGGGTCGGCGAGCCGGGCCGGGGGGTGGCGACCATCATCGAGATGGTCAACCACACCCGGCTCGACTGTGTGCTCGGCACCACCGCGGGCATGCGGCAGTCGGTGTCCGAGGCGATCTGGCACGCCCGGCACCGCAGCGCCTTCGGAGCCCGGCTGTCCGAGCAGCCCGCGATGGCGGCGGTCCTCGCCGATCTGGCGCTGGAGACGGAGGCGGCGACCTGGACCTCGCTGCGGCTGGCGCACGCGTACGAGAGCGGGAGCGGCGAGTCCGAGGAGCTGTTCCGGCGGCTGGCCACCGCCGTGTCGAAGTACTGGATCTGCAAGCGCGGCCCGCACCACGCCTACGAGGCGCTGGAGTGCCTGGGCGGCAACGGCTACACCGAGGACTGGCCGCTGGCCCGGCGCTATCGCGAGCAGCCGGTGATGGCGGTGTGGGAAGGCTCGGGCAACGTGATCGCGCTCGACGTGCTGCGCGGCATCGGCCGGACCCCGCAGGCGCTGGACGCGTTCTGGGCCGAGCTGGAAACCACGGCCGGGGCGAGTTCCGTGCTGGACGCGCATGTGCGCCGGGTACGCCGGGAACTCGCCGAGAACCTGAAGGACCCGGTCGCGGCGCAGCTGCGCGCCCGTGCCTCGGTCGAGGGCATGGCGCTGGCCCTCCAGGCCTCGCTGATGCTCCGCCACGCGCCCGCGGCGTCGGCGGAGGCGTTCGTCGCCGCCCGCCTCGGCGAGGAGCGCGGCCATCAGTACGGTGTCCTGCCGCGCGGCACCGGCGCCGCCGCGATCGTGGAGCGGCACTTCGGCGACGCGGGCTGAGCGCCTTCCCCGGTCCCGGGGCGGTGTTCTCCGGGGCCGGGTGTTCAGGCCGTGGTGTCGGACCAGGCGTACGGCGGGGCCACGGGGCCGGGCGCCGGTTCGCCGCCCACGGTCTCCATCTCCTTGTCGGCGGCCCTCATCAGCTGTGCGGCGACGTCCTTCATGGCCCGGCCCGCCGCGAGGTCGTCGCCGATGACCGGTACGTCCACGTCCTGCGGGTTGCAGCGGGCCACGCCGTGCCCGGTGAGCTGCCCGGAGCCGGTGTCCAGGACCGCCTCCGCCCTGGTCGTGCCGTCGTCCTCGGTCAGGCCGAGGCGGAGCCGCCACTCCTGTGTGCGGGTCATCGCGCACCTCCTGCGACCGCGTCCGGTCGCGTCGCGCCGCCTCGACGCGGTCCTGCCACCAGCATCCACCCGGCCGGGCGGGCCCGCGCGTTCCCGCTCGCCCTGCGGGGACGGCACCGCCGAAATAGGATGCAGGATGTCGATTTCCACCGAAGGCGGGCGCCGCCAGGCCCCGGAGTGCGCCGTACGGACGGGCGCGGTGCGGAGCGGCCCATGAACCGGCGTCGTCCGCCCCGGTCGGCGAGCTCCGAGGAGCTGCTCACGACCTTGCAGCAGCTCACCTCCCGGGCCCGTCGCGAGGTGGAGCTGCACCGGGCGCGGCTGGAGCTGGCCGAGGTGCTCCAGCGCGACATGCTCCCCGCGACGCTGCCCGCCCGCCCCGGGCTCCAGACCGCCGCGCGGTACACACCGGCACGCAGCGGGCTGGACATCGGCGGCGACTGGTACGACGGCTTCGTGCTGCCGGACGGCGCGCTGGCCTTCGCCATCGGGGACGTCCAGGGGCATGACGTCGAGGCCGCCGCGTTCATGGGCCAGGTCCGGATCGCGATGCGGGCGATCGCCGCCACCGCCACGGACCCCGGCGAGGTGGTGGCCCGCACCAACGACCTGCTGGTCTCGGCGGGCTCCGGGCTCTTCGCGACCTGTACGTTCGTCCGGCTCGACCCCCGGTCGCGGGAGCTGTACAGCGCGCGGGCCGGGCACGTCGCCGCGGTGTGGGCGACCACCGACGGCCGCTCCGGTGTGACCAACGACAAGGGCGGGCTGCCACTGGGCATCCAGGCGGGCGAGCGGTATCCGGTCACCCGGCGGCGACTGACCGATCCGGGCGCGTTCGTCCTGGTCACGGACGGGGTGGTGGAGGGGCCGTCGTTCCCGGTCGACCGGGGGCTGGACGCGGTGACCCGGCTGGTGCTGGCGCGGGTCGGCTGCGGTGCCGGGGAGCTGGCCGACGCGGTGCTGCGGGCGGCCGAACAGACGGGGCACCGCGACGACGCCGCCGTACTCGTGGTGCGCCACGGGCCCGCGCACGGCCCGGGCCGCCGCCCCGGCGCGGCCTGACCGGAGAGGCACCCGAAGGCGTGTCACACGGCCGCCCCCGTCCGGGCCGGTGTCTGATGAGACACGTGATCCGCAGCGAGAGAACCGGACGTGCGGCCGCGGCCGTCCTGCGCACCCTGGCCGTCGCCGCGGCCTATTGCGCGGCCGGCGGGCTCGGCCTGATCGAGGAGGTCTCCGTCCACGGGGCGGTCGTCACTCCGCTCTGGCCGCCGACCGGCATCGCCCTGGGCGCCCTGATCGCGCTGGGGCCGGGAGCCTGGCCCGGAGTCGCACTGGGCTCGCTGCTGGTCGTCGCCACGCTCAGCGGCTCGGTCACGCTCTCCACCTTCGTCGTCGTGGCGGGCAACACCGCGGCCCCGCTCTGCTCGTACCTGATGCTGCGCAGGGCCGGATTCCGCGGCGAGCTGGACCGGCTGCGCGACAGGGTCCTCCTGGTCTTCCTGGGAGCACTGGCCGGGATGACGGTCAGCGCGACCGTGGGCGCGGGCATGCTGACGATCGACGGCAAGCTCCCGCAGAGCGGCTTCTGGCCGGTCTGGGCGGCCTGGTGGTCGGGGGACGCGATGGGCGTGCTCGTGGTCACCCCGCTGCTGCTCGTGCTGCGCAGGGCACGGCTGCCGCGCCCAGGTGACCGGTGGATCGAGGCGAGTGCCCTGCTGGTCGTCTCCGTCGCGGTCGCGCTGGTCGCCACCCGGAGCTCGCTCTCCATGATCTGTCTGGTGTTCCCGCTGATCATCTGGGCCGCCCTGCGCTTCCAGCTGGCGGGCAGCGCGCCCTGCGCCCTGCTGGTGTCGGTGCTGGCGGCGACCGCGGGGGCGGAGGGGGCGGGTCCGTTCGAGGGGCTGGCGATCGTCCATGCGATGGTCAGCCTCGCCGTGTTCAACGGCTGTGTGGCCCTGACCTCGCTGCTGCTCGCGGCGGTCGTGACCGAGCAGAGCAATGTGCGGCACCGGATCGAACGCGCCTGCGAGGAGCTGGCCGAGGTGGTGGAGCAGCTCGCACCGGGGCGGACCGCCGCGGCCTGGCCGCCCAGCCCCGAGGACGGGCTCGAACGGCGCTGAAACCACGCGCGCCCCAAGCCCCTTTCGACGCGCCCGCCACACGCCACGCCGAAAGGATCCGGCCAACGGCGGTCACCGTGCCGCCGCCCGCTCGTTTGTTGGCCGGGGAAGGCCTCCCGACGGCACGTCGTCGCGGACGAACCTGGGACGACCCGGACGGACGGCGGCCCGCTTGCCCGTGCACCACCCGGTTCGGACACACATCAAATGCCGCACTCGCCCACAGACCAAGAGATTCGTTACGGAAGTCATGGAACGGGACGAGACCCGAGTCGGTGCGCATGTCTGAACTTCACGAGAACTCCAGCGAAATGCCACACGTGTGGATATCGTGCAGCGAGCATGGGCGCATCCGTCAGTCCATGAGATCGGCGGATGCGCCCTGTTTGTGGCGATGCCAGGGTGACTGGGGGGTTCATGAGGCATGTCGAGCTACCCGATTCGGACAGGGCGGCACGGCCGGGACCGGCCGGGGCGCCGCACCCGCGTCCGTTGCCGGACCGGCCCCGCGGCAGTGGACCCGACGCGCCGCGAAGAACACCGGCCGCACGGCGCGAAGGGACCGGGCAGATCGCCGGCAGGAAGGCGCCGGCCGGGCACATACCCGGGCCTCCGGCCGTCATACCCGCCCTCCCGTGCGCCGAACTCCTCGGGCTGGCGATACCCGCGTGGCTGGTGCTGCGCGCCGACGGCCTGCCCCCGGCGCCGCTCGCCGCATCGGTCGCCGTCGCCGCGCTGCTCTGGACGGGCCTGCGGGCGTTACGCGGCAGGTACACCGACCGGCACCGCGGCCGAGCCCCGGACGTCCTGAGCACGGCCGGTGACTGGCTGCTGTTCATGGGCGCGCTCGCCGTGCTGCGCCCCCTGACCGGTGATCCGGCCGATCCCGGCACGGCGGTCCTGGCCGTGCTGCCCGCCCTGCCTGCCTCGGTCGCGGCGCAGGCCCTGCGGCGGCTCCCCCGGCCGGGGCGCCCGCTCCACCCGGTGCGGCGGGTGCTGGTGGTCGGCGAGGCGCCGGGGGTGGACCGGGCGGTCCGGCTGCTCGCGTCCCGGGCGGACCATCCGTACCGGGTGGTGGCCGCGGTGCCGGTGGGAGGCGTGGCGCTGGAGTGCGGGGTGCCGGTGCCGGGCCGCCTCGCCCCGGAGCCCGCCGACGACGACGTGTCGACCGTCCTGGGCGGGGCCTTCGCCCAGGACGCGGACCTGGCCCTGGTGGTACCCGGGCCCCAGCTCTCCGAGGAGCGGCTGAGCCGACTCTCCTGGGGGCTGCACGACGGCGGACTCCCGTTGTCCGTCCTGCCGGGGCTCTCGGGTGTCGCGGCCGCCCGCATCCGCCCCACGGCGGCGGCCGGACTCACCCTGCTGCACATCGCGCCGCCGCTGCGCCGGGGGCCGCAGCCGGTCGTGAAGACCGTCGTGGACCGGCTCGGCGCCGTCCTCGGCCTGCTGACCCTGGCACCGCTGCTGGTGGTGATCGGCGCGGCGGTCCGGCTCGGCTCGGCCGGGCCGGTCTTCCACCGCCAGATCCGCCAGGGGCAGCACAACCGCCCCTTCACCATGTGGAAGTTCCGCACCATGGTCGCCGACGCCGAGAGCCGCAAGCACCGCCTGGCCGTCGCGAACGAGACCGACGGCCCGATGTTCAAGATGCGCCGCGACCCCCGGGTCACCGCCATCGGCCGCCTGCTGCGCCGGACGTCCCTCGACGAACTGCCCCAGCTGCTCAATGTGCTCCGCGGCGACATGTCGCTGGTCGGCCCGCGCCCGCCGCTGCCCGACGAGGTGTCCCGCTACGACGAGCGCGAGCTGCGCCGCCTCGCGGTGAAGCCGGGACTGACCGGCCTGTGGCAGGTCAGCGGCCGCTCCGACCTGTCCTGGCAGGAAACGGTCTCCCTCGATCTGTGGTACGTCGACAACTGGTCGGTGGCCACGGACATGGGGCTCATGGCCCGTACGCTGCGCGCCGTCGCCGACGGCCGCGGGGCGTACTGAGAGCGGCGGCGCGCGATGCGAGGAGCCCTCGCGCCCCGGGCCGGCGCGTCCGCGGGGTCAGGTCCGCGCGGCGTGCTGTTCCAGCCACCACGCGTAGGTCCGGGCGATCCCGTCGCGCAGTGTGATCCGCGGCTCGAAGCCGAGGGCAGCGAGGCGGGAGACGTCGAGGAGCTTGCGCGGGGTGCCGTCCGGCTTGCTCGTGTCCCAGCCGACCGACCCCCGAAATCCGGTCACATCCCGTACGAGAGAGGCGAGTTCGCGGATCGTCAGATCGCTGCCGCAGCCGACGTTGACCGGCTCCTCGCCGTCGTAGCGCTCCAGCAGCAGAAGACAGGCGGCGGCCAGGTCGTCGACGTGGAGGAATTCCCGGCGCGGACTCCCCGACCCCCAGAGCGTGACCTGAGGCGCGCCGGTGACGCGGGCCTCGTGGAAGCGGCGGATCAGCGCGGGCAGTACGTGCGAGGTCTCCGGGTCGAAGTTGTCGCCCGGCCCGTAGAGATTGGTGGGCATGGCGCTGATGTAGGAGGCGCCGTACTGCCGCCGGTAGGACCGGATCTGCACGATCCCGGCGATCTTGGCGAGCGCGTACGGTTCGTTCGTCGGCTCCAACGCACCTGTGAGCAGGGCGCTTTCGGGGATCGGCTGCGGGGCGAGCCGGGGGTAGATGCAGGAGGAGCCGAGGAAGAGCAGCCGTTGGACCCCGGCCGCGTGCGCCCCGGCGATCACGCTCAGCTGGATGCGCAGGTTGTCCTCGATGAACTGCACCGGATACGTGCTGTTGGCCATGATCCCGCCGACCCGGGCGGCGGCCAGCACCACGGCGTCCGGCCGGACCTCGCGGAGGAACTCCCCGGTCCGTACGCCGTCGCGCAGATCGAGCCGGTCACGGTCCCGGGTGAGCACCTCGTACCCCTCGGCGGCCAGGCTCCGGACCACGGCCGAGCCGACCAGACCGCGATGCCCGGCGACGAAGACGCGCGCACCGGACCGCAGCAGCGAGGGAGCGGATTCCGGGGACCGGCCGGGGAGATCAGTCGTCATGGGCCGGATTCTGCCAGCCGCCGCGATCGGTGGTGGCGTCTTGCCGCGTATCGCTCGGTTCGGATATCCCGGCGGGAAGCATTCGGTGCGGAACCACGGCCACCGAAGGTGACCGGAGAAGGGGGAATGGTGGCGAAGACCGCGCTCATCACCGGCGTGACCGGGCAGGACGGCTCGTACCTGGCCGAGCTGTTGCTGGACAAGGGATACACCGTCCATGGGCTGATAAGACGCTCGTCGAGCTTCAACACCGAGCGCATAGACCACATCTACCAGGGCCCGGAGGAGGAGAACCGCTCGTTCCTGCTGCATCACGCCGACCTCGCCGACGGGGTCGCACTGGTCAATCTGCTGCGCGACATCCGGCCGGACGAGGTCTACAACCTCGGTGCGCAGTCGCATGTCCGGGTCTCTTTCGATGCCCCGCTGTACACGGGGGACGTGACCGGCCTCGGCACGGTCCGGCTGCTGGAGGCGGTCCGCGCGAGCGGCATCGACACCCGGGTCTACCAGGCGTCGTCGTCCGAGATGTTCGGCGCCAACCCGCCGCCGCAGAACGAGCGGACCCCCTTCCACCCGCGCAGCCCGTACAGCGTCGCGAAGGTCTACTCGTACTGGTCGACCGTCAACTACCGTGAGGCGTACGGGATGTTCGCGGTGAACGGCATCCTCTTCAACCACGAGTCGCCGCGCCGCGGCGAGACCTTCGTGACCCGGAAGATCACCCGCGGGGTGGCCAGGATCAAGGCGGGTCTGCAGACCCATCTCCACCTGGGCAACCTCGACGCGGTGCGCGACTGGGGGTACGCCCCCGAGTACGTCGAGGCGATGTGGCGGATGCTCCAGCGCGACGCCCCGGACGACTACGTGGTGGCCACCGGAGAGGGCGTCAGCGTCCGGCAGTTCCTGGAGTACGCCTTCGCGCACGCGGGCCTCGACTGGCGCGAACACGTCCGCCACGACGCCAAGTACGAACGTCCCAGCGAGGTGGACGCCCTGATCGGGGACGCCACCAAGGCCGAGGACCTGCTCGGCTGGAAACCGGTCGTGCGGTCCCGGGAGCTCGCCAGGATCATGGTCGAGGCGGACATCCGCCAACTGTCCGACCAGCTCGCCGGAGCGTCCGTGCGGGTGGACCGGTGAGTCCTCGCGGCGACCGCGCCACCGTGCGCCCCTTCCCGACGGCGGCCGTCCGGTCGCCGCTCGTTCCCACTCTCGGAGCCGAATGATGAACGCAACCACGGAGCGCGGACGCTCCGGGCCGGGCCGGCTGCGGGCCGCCGCCGCGGCGCTGGCCCTGCTCGCCGGAGCCCTGTCCGCCACCGCCGTGTCCGGGGCCTCCCCGGTATCGGCGCTCACCCCGCCCCTCGGACTGACCGCGGACGACCTCTCCACCTGGCAGACCAACGGCATCGTCTGGGCGATGGCCGGTTCGTCGTCCGGGGTCGTCTACACCGGCGGCACCTTCTCCACCGTCCGTCCGCCGGGCGCGGCGGCCGGCACCTCGGAGCAGCCCGCGGTGAACTTCGCCGCCTTCGACGCCGCGACGGGCGTGCCGACCGGCTGCGAGCTGTCGTTCACCCTGTCGTCCGGTACGGCCACGGTGCGCGCCCTGGCGCTCTCGCCGGACCAGAAGACCCTTTACGTCGGCGGGCAGTTCGGCTCGGTGAGCGGGGTCGGGGTGAGCAACATCGCCGCGATCGACACCGCCACCTGCACCCCGCGCCAGGACTTCAAGCTGGCCGTCTCCGCGACGGTGCGGGCACTGGCCGTCACCACCGACACCGTGTATCTGGGCGGCGACTTCAACTCGGTGGCCGGGCAGACCAGGAACAAGTTCGCCGCGGTCACCACGGCGGCCGCGCTGAAGCCGTGGAAGGCGAACACCGACGAGGTGGGCCGGGCGGTCGAGCTGACGCCGGACGGCAAGAACGTCCTGCTCGGCGGCGACTTCTTCACCGTGAACGGCACCACGTCGCACGCGCTGGCGGTCGTCGACGCCACGACCGGGGCGGTGAAGAAGAGCTATCCGGCGGGGTTCATCCCCGACGCCTCCGTGGTGAAGGACCTGGCCACGGACGCCACCGGCTTCTACACCGCCAACGAGGGCACCGGGGGCGGTGTGTTCGACGGGCGGATCGCCCTGGACCTGAGCACCTTCGCGCAGCGCTGGCGGGACACCTGCCTGGGCGCCACCCAGGCGGTCCTGATCCACCAGGGCGTGCTGTACAGCGGGTCCCACGCCCATGACTGCGCCACCATGGGCGAGTTCCCCAACCAGCCGCGCAAGCATCTGCTGGCCCAGTCCGTCGACGATCCGAAGCTGCTGCCCTGGTTCCCGGACACCAACGACGGAATCGGTGAGCCGGTCGGACCGCGGGTGATGACGCAGGCCGACAAGGACGGTCACCACTACCTGTGGGTGGGCGGTGAGTTCACCACCGTGAACGGCACCGCCCAGCAGGGACTGACCCGGTTCGCCGACGGTCCGGACACCGGGGCGCCGTGGGTGCCGAACGTCAGCCTGTCCACGGTCGCCGCGGGCAAGGTGGAGGTGAACTGGCAGGCCAGTTTCGACACCGACGACGGCGATCTCACCTACCGGGTCTACCGGGACGGCGGGACCACCCCCGTGTACACCACCACGGCGCGCTCGGTGTTCTGGGACCGTCCGCAGCTGCGATGGACCGACACGGCCGTGGCCCCGGGCGAGACCCATTCGTACCGGGTCTCCGCGAGCGACGGCACCAACACCAGCGCGAAGTCGCCCGCCGTCTCCGCGACGGTGGCGTCCGCCGCCGCGAAGTACCCGGCCAAAGTGCTCGCCGACGGTGCCTCGCTGTACTGGCGGTACGACGACACCTCGACGTTCGTCGGCGACTCCGGCGGCGGCCGGGACAACGGGTTCGCCCGCAACTCCCCGGCCCGGCAGGTGAGTCCGGGAGCCGTCGCGGGCACCTCCACGGCACTCGGCCTCAACGGCACCAGCCAGTACGTCTACAGCAACAAGCGCCACGCCCAGCCCACCAAGTTCTCCGTGGAGACGTGGTTCCGGACAACGACCACCAAGGGCGGGCGGATCGTCGGCTTCAGCAACCTCACCATGCAGAACAGCACCCAGTACGACAAGCATGTGTACATGCGCGACGACGGGAAGCTGTCCTTCGGGGTGAAGAGCGGCAGCGCCCGGGCCATCACCACCCCCGCCGCGTACAACAACGGCGCCTGGCACCACGTCGTCGCCACCCAGGGCACCGGCGGCATGGCGCTGTACGTCGACGGGGTGCTGCGCGCCTCGGCCGCCCAGTACACCGGCAACGAGAAGTACGACGGCTACTGGCGGGTCGGCGGGGACAATCTGAACGGCTGGCCGAACAAGCCGTCCAGCACCTTCTTCGCCGGGCAGGTCGACGAGACCGCCGTCTATCCGACCGCGCTGAGCAGTGCGCAGGTCAGTGCCCACTACGCGCTGAGGACCAGCAAATGAGGCATCCGTTCGGGGCCGGTGCCGTCGTCGTCGTACTGACGGCGGCGCTGGCCGCCTGCGGCTCGTCCTCTGCCGGGGTCCCGGCGGCGGACGGCTCCGGCGCCGCCCGGGAGCCGCTCGCCGCCCCGTCGGCCGGGCCCGCGACCACAGCGCCCGGAGCCCCCGCGCCCCCGCGCGCCGACGAGCGGCCGAAGGTCCCGGTCGAGCAGCTGACCCCGGCCACCGGCTCGTTCACCGAGAAGCAGCGGGAGTACCTGACCGACCGGGTGCCCCGGGGCATGGACCCGGCGGCCGTGCTCCAGACCGGCCAGGAGACCTGCGACCGGCTGCGCTACCTGGTGAAGGCCGACCGGGACGTGGCGGTCGGCGCGATCGTGACCGGTGAGATCCCCGATGCGGAAGCGGCGATCGAGCACCTCTGCACCCAGCGCCGGGACCTGCTGCGGGAGGCCTCCCGGGGGTACGCGGACGGCACGTACCAAGGCGCGCGGCTACGGGCGGGCCGCTACCGGGTCGTCTCCCCCACCGCGAACTGCGCCTGGCAGATCACCGGCGCCGACGGCGCCCCCGTCGACGGGGGAAGCGGGGCAAGGAACGGGAGTCCCACCGTGATCACCGTGGGTCCGCGGGCCCGCGCCTTCACATCCGCGGGCTGCTACGCCTGGCTGCCGGAAGGGGGCCTCGGATGAAGAAGCTCCCGATTGCCGTGGCGATCCCCACGAAGAACGAGGGGCTCAACATCGCCGAGGCGGTCCGCTCGGTGCTCGGTCACTTCGAGGCCGTCGTGGTCGTGGACTCGCACAGCACGGACGACACGGTGAAGGTCGCCGAGGACTGCGGCGCCGAGGTGATCACGTACACCTGGGACGGCGGTCATCCGCGCAAGAAGCAGTGGTGTCTGGACCATGTCCGCACGGACCTGGACTGGATCCTGCTGCTCGACGGGGACGAGCGGCTCAGCCCCGGCCTGCTGGCGGAGCTGCGGCAGCTCTTCGCCGATCCCGGGGCGCCGAAGCCCGCGGCGTACGACATCCCGCTCGGCTACTGGTTCGCCGGGAAGCGGCTGCGGCACGGCTACACCATCCGCAAGCGGTCGCTCACCGACCGGACCCGCTGCCGGTACCCGGAGGTGGCGGATCTCGACGCGCCGGGCATCGGCGAGGTCGAGGGTCACTACCAGCCGGTCGCCGATTCGGTCGGCGCGCTGCGCCATCCGATCGAGCACCAGGATCTCGACCCGGTGGCCGCCTGGTTCGAGCGGCACAACCGCTACTCGGACTGGGAGGCCTGGCTGGAGCACCATCCCGAGGTCAAGGAGCAGGTGCGCCGGGTGAAGTCGCGCCAGGGGCAGGTGTTCCACAGGGCGCCGTTCAAGCCGCTGGTGTCCTTCGCCTACATGTACGTGTACCGGCGGGGGTTCCTCGACGGGCGGGCGGGGTTCGACTTCGCGCTGGCGATGAGCTTCTACCGGTGGCAGATCGCGCTCAAGTCCCGTGAGGGGCGCACGGGCTGACCTGGCCGCCCCTCCGGCGGACCACGTCCTCATAGGTCCGCCGGAGGGAATCGGCCACGGCCCCGATGGTGAAGTCCGCGTTGACCAGCTCCCACGCGGCCTTTCCGGTACGGGCGTTGGTCTCGGGTTCGAGGAGTTCCAGGACGGCACCGGCGACCTTGAGCGCGTTCCCCGCGTCCTCGCCCACCCGGCTGTCGATCACCCGGCCCGCACCCGCGCGCGCCACGTCGGGGGCGAGTCCGCAGGTGCGGGTGATGACCACGGGGGTGCCCACCGACATCGCCTCGAGGACGGAGACGCCGAGCGGCTCCTCGATCGACGGCAGTACGTAGACGTCGGCCCGCCGCCCCGCCTCCAGGACCTCCTCGTGGCCGAGCGGCCCCACCTGGTCCAGCGAGCCGGACACACCGAGCCCGCGGGCCAGTTCGAGGGTCGCGGGCAGGGCTCCGGTGTCGGGTCCGGCCAGCACGAAGCGGGCGTCCGGGTGCCGGGCCAGGACCGTCGGCATCGCGGCGACGAAGTCCTCCGGGCGCTTGCGCTGCTGCACCCGGGCGAGGAAGAGGACCGTCGGCGGCCGCCCCGGGGGCCGGGCGGGTTTGATCGGCTGCGGGCGCACCCCGTTGACCAGCCGTACGGTGCGGGTGAGCGCGACGGGTGCGGCGACCGCGTTCACGTCCCGGCGTTCCGTCTCGGTGAGGTGGAGTACGGCGTCGGCGCCACGCAGCAGCCGGCGCACGCCCAGCAGGTCGGTCAGTCTGGCGATCCGGTTCTCGGTGGGGTCGACCATGCCGTGGGTCTGCACGACCAGGGGCGTGCCGCAGGACAGGGCGAGCAGCCCGGCGGGGAGGGTGACCAGGTCGCGCATCAGGTGGAGGTGGACGAGGTCGGCGCCGCGGGCCATGCGGTGCGCGGTACGCAGCAGTGTGCCGGAGGTGATGCCGCTGACCTCGAAGGCGGGCAGCGGACGGCGGGCGCGGAAGAGGTGGGCGGGGACTCCTTCGACCGTGCGCGGCAGCGGGCCCTCGAAGCCGTCGCCGAGCGCCATGATCCTGGCGTCGTGACCTGCGGCCCGCTGGGCCTTCGACAGGTTGAGCGCCACCCTGGTCGGTCCGCCGAACGCGTGGTCCGGGGTGTGCAGTGTGACGATGTGCAGGATCTTCACCAGGGCCCCCTCGGCCTGTGCCGGAGTTCTCCAGACTAGTCAGCCGGACACCCCAAGTGGGTTGTTTCGTTAGAGTGTTCACGGGTTCACTGGCCCGCTGATCCATGGAGACGGGGGGCGGATGATGTCCGCGCGGGAGGCGGCGCCACCGGCGAGGCCCATGGCGTGGGCGATGCTCTCGCGCGCCCTGGCCGCCCCGCTCGTGCTCGCCCTGGTCTGCTTCCTGCCCGCGGTGATCGCCGCTCAGCCCGGAGACGGGGTGCGGGACACGGCGTACTGGCTCCAGCTGGTGCTGACCTGCTACGCGGGGGTCCGGCTCGCGACGATGATCCTCTCCACCCGGCGGCGCCTGCTGCAGGGCGTGTTCTGGATGTTCGTGTACATCGCGATGGGGGTGGCGCCGTTCGTGCAGCTCGTCCTCGGACGGACGCCCACGCCGATGGTGGGGCCGCGTTCGGATCTGGTGACGGCGGTGGCGCTGGTCCTGCTGGGGTGCGCGGCGTTCGACCTGGGGGCGCTGCTGGCGTCCCGGCGGCCGCTGCGCGCGAGGACGCCCGTGCGGCCGGGGCGCGGTCCGGCCGTCGCGCACCCGGTGCGGCTGAGGGTGCTGGTGGTGCTGGCGTTCGTGGCGAGCGGCTACTACGTCGTGAGGCTCGGCGGGCCCGCGGTCTTCTTCAGCAGCCGTCAGGAGATCAGTGCCTCGGTCGCGGCCAGTGGTGTGGTGTCGGGGCAGTCCAATGTGGGGTCGGCTTTCCTCAAGGGTTTCGGGACGGTTCCGGCGCTGCTCGCGCTGTTGTTCTACACGCGCCGACTGGTCACCTCGCGCCGGGCGCGGCGTTCCCCGTCGACGGTGCTGGTGTGGGCCGGGCTCGTGGCGCTCAACGTCGTGGTCAACAACCCTTTCTCCAATGCCCGTTACTGGTTCCTGACGGTGCTGGTCTCCTTGCTGTTCACCGCGTTCCCGAGCAGTGCGGCGATGTACCGCTCGGTGCTGGCCGTGGGGGTGGTGGGGGCGCTGGTGCTGTTCCCGTACGCGGACCGGTTCCGTTACGACAGCCCCGGGTACCGGCCGGTGGAGTCGTCATCGGTGTTCGAGCCGCTGGCGACCAAGGACTACGACCAGACGGTGATGTTCGCCAATGCCATCACCTGGGTGGACGGCCGTGGACACACCTACGGACATCAACTGGCCGGCTCCGTCCTGTTCTTCGTGCCCCGGTCGGTGTGGGACGGCAAGCCGGAGGACACCGGGGTACGGGTCGGTCAGTGGATGGGCATGAGCATGACCAATCTGTCGGCGCCGTTGTGGACCGAGGTCTGGGTGGACTTCGGGGCGCCGGGCCTGGCCGGTGCGTTCGCCCTGCTCGGGTACGCCGCCGCCCGTGCCGACCGGCGCTTTGCGCGCGCCGTCTCCCGGGCGGGCCCGGGGCCCGGCAGCGTCCTGGCGGTGACGGTGCCGTTGGTCGCCGGGTACACCTTCATCCTGCTGCGCGGCCCCCTGTTGCAGGCGGTGGGGAAGCCCGCGGTCGCGGCCCTGTGCCTGCTGCTGGTCACGAGTCTGCGGCCGACGGGCGTACGGGCCCGGGGGCGGGGTCCGCGCTGACGGACGGCCGCCCGGCGGTGCGGCGCGCCAGCCGTGCCACCCGGACCCAGGTGGCCAGCGCCTTGCCCACCGAGCCCAGGCACAGCCCCCAGGCGGCGCCCGGCACACCGCCGAGCGCGTAGCCGCCTGCGAGCAGGACGACGGCGGTGAGCGAGAAGACCACCTGGACGGCGAGGGTGGTGCGCGGGTCGAGCACCCGCAGGGCCAGCAGCCCGCAGGTGCCGACGGCCATCGCCGCGTACTGGCTGCCGGTCGCCGGGAGGAGGGCGGCAGCGGTGGGCCAGGTGTCCCCGAGCAGTCGGCGCCCGGCCGGTTCCGGCAGCAGGGCCAGGGCGGTGGCCCAGGCGGCGGCGGTCGCCGCGAGAACGGCCGCGAGTACGGCGGCGGCCCGTATCCGGCGCCGGTCGTCGGCGAGGCGGCCCAGCAACGGCGGCCCGAATCCGGTGACCGAGCCGAACAGCACGTTGAGCGGACCGAAGAGCGTGGTCGCCCCCCGCAGGGCGCCGACCACCAGTGGGTTGCCGACCGTGCCGAGGCCGAGGACGGAGAGCTGGGCGGTGGCGTTGCCCACCCCGAACTCCACCACGAAGCGCCGCCCCAGATACCCCCGGCGCAGCAGGCCCCCGGGCCGCAGCGGCGTCCCGGCCGCCTCACGGTGCAGCAGGGCGGCCGAAAGCAGCAGGGCGGGGAGCGTGGCCAGCCCCCAGACGGCGACGAGCCGGGCGGCGGAGGCACCGTGCGGCTGCACGGCCAGGGCGCCCAGCACGGAGAGCAGCCGGAGTGTGTCACCGGCCAGCGCGAGGTGCGGCAGGTGCAGGGTGGAGAAGGCGTACCGCATGCTGTCCTGGCCCAGGACGACCGGCAGTACGAGTCCCAGGGCCAGCAGGGCCGCCGGGGTGGCCCCGGGAAGCAGCAGGCAGATCCCGGCGAGCGGGGCGCCGAGCGCCGTCGCCGCGAGCAGGGTGAAGACGACCGCCGACCGGCAGGCGCCGCGCACGTCATCGCCGCCGCCGCGCCGCAGCACCAGCGGCTGGCCGGTGTGGGCGCCGGAGACGCCCAGGAGGATGGTGAAGACCAGGTAGACCGCCGAGAAGCGGGCGAAGTCGGCCACGGTGGAGAGCCGGGCGGCGCTCACCAGCACCAGGATGTTGGTGAGCGCGGCCACCCCCTGGTCCGCGACCGAGCAGGCGATCGCGGCCCTTGCCCTCATCTGTGTCCGGCGGTGGAGTCGAAGGGGCGCAGCCCGAGTGTCTGGGTGGGGTCACCGGTGTCGGCCGGGCCACGGGCGCCCGGTCCGCCCCGCCGGTCCGGGCG
>NZ_JBHJQP010000057.1:0-37907 GCF_042262625.1 Streptomyces sp. NPDC056347
CGGCCAATGGCCGCGCCCTCTTCGTACTCCTGCCTGGTCAGATCCAGGTGTCCAGCCACATCCGCTCGCGCCACGAGCCGTCCGGGATGGAGGCGCCCGTGTAGATCGGCCAGAAGTAGATGAAGTTCCAGATGATCAGCAGGACCAGGACGCCCGCCGCGACCGCGCCCAGGGTCCGTCTCCGCTCACCGGTCGGGTCACCGCTCGCCGCCGCGAGCCCCGGTGGCCGTGGGCCGGTCCCGGCCGCCGGGCCGAGCAGGGCGCCGATCATCATCGTCACCGCCAGGCAGAGGAACGGCACGAAGACGACCGCGTAGAAGAGGAAGATCGTCCGCTCCTGGTACAGGAACCAGGGCAGCCAGCCCGCCGCCACCCCGCAGGCGATCGCACCCGCCCGCCAGTCGCGCCGGAAGATCCACCGCCACAGCACGTACACCAGGGCGAAGCACGCCGCCCACCACAGCAGCGGCGTCCCGATGGCCAGCACCTCGCGGGCGCACTTGCCGCTCGCCGACGCCGCGCAGCCGGGCTCCTCCTCCCAGAAGTACGAGACGGGGCGGCCCAGCACGATCCAGCTCCAGGGGTTGGACTGGTACGTGTGGCCGGACGTCAGGTTCACGTGGAACTCGTACACCTGGTACTCGTAGTGCCACAGGCTGCGCAGCCAGTCCGGCAGCCACGTCCAGTGACCGCCCTGCCCGTCGGTCGCCGCCCAGTTCCGGTAGTAGCCCTTGCCGGTGACGATCCAGCCGGTCCACGAGACCAGGTACGTCACGAGCGCGACCGGGACCGTCGACACGAAGGCGGGCAGCAGATCCCGCTTCAGTACCGCCAGGTACGGCCACGCCGCGCCCGCGGTCCGGCGCGCGCCGACGTCCCACAACACGGTCATCAGGCCGAAGGCGGCCAGGATGTACAGCCCGTTCCACTTCGTGGCGAACGCCAGCCCCAGCATCAGACCCGCGACGATCCGCCAGGGCCGCCAGCCGAGCCGCAGCTCCTCGGCGATCTCCGCGTCCGGCCGCAGCACCCCCTCCGCGTCGACCGGCAGCGCCGCGGCGAACCTGCGCCGCGCCCAGTCCCGGTCGATCAGCAGCGCACCGAACGCCGCCACCACGAAGAACATCAGCACCAGGTCGAGCAGCGCGGTCCGGCTCATCACGAAGTGCAGACCGTCCACCGCCAGCAACGTCCCCGCCAGGCAGCCCAGGAACGTCGAACGGAACAGCCGCCGCCCGATCCGGCACAGCATCAGCACCGACAGCGTGCCGAGCACCGCCACCATGAACCGCCAGCCGAACGGCGTGAAACCGAAGAGCTGCTCACCGAGACCGATCACCCACTTGCCGACCGGCGGGTGCACCACGTACCCGGGGTCGACCGGGATG
The DNA here is from genome assembly GCF_042262625.1 of Streptomyces sp. NPDC056347. Taxonomy (NCBI): domain Bacteria; kingdom Bacillati; phylum Actinomycetota; class Actinomycetes; order Kitasatosporales; family Streptomycetaceae; genus Streptomyces; species Streptomyces sp. NPDC056347. The sequence goes on from NZ_JBHJQP010000057.1 coordinate 1,389, forward strand.
TCCACCTTCGACGGGTCGGCCAGGATCAGCTTGTCGATGTCCTTGGGCCAGTTGCCCTCGTACCCCTGGTTGACCAGGGCCCAGGAGTCCTTGGCGTAGTACGTCTCGTCGAATATCAGGGCGTGCGGGCTGCCCAGGTTCCAGAACCGCAGCACTCCGGCGACCAGCGCCACCAGCAGCGGACCGCCCCACGCCGACCACCGCACCAGCCGGTCGGCCAGCCGCGGGGAGAACCCGAGCACCGCCCACAGCTGGGCGCCGGGCCGCGTGTACGGCGGGACCAGGCGCTCGCGCAGCCCGGTCCCGGGCCTGGGCACATGGCCGAAGCGGCGGAGCCGCCGCGGCCAGGAGGCCGGTTCTTCGCCGTGCGGTTCCCCGGCGTCTTGGCCCTGCCGGGCTTCGGGCGCTGTACTCGTCACCGCGCCATCGTAGGGAACACGTCTGTGGGAACGCCGTCGCCCGTGCTGGGAGGATGGTCCCGTGACTGGAACGACTGGAACGCTGGTACTGGCAGGAACCCCGATCGGCGACGTGGCGGACGCCCCGCCCCGGCTCGCCGCCGAACTGGAGACGGCGGACATCGTCGCCGCCGAGGACACCCGGCGGCTGCGCCGCCTCACCCAGGCGCTCGGCGTCCACACCACGGGCCGGGTCGTCTCCTACTTCGAGGGCAACGAGTCGGCCCGTACGCCGGAGCTCGTCGAGGCGCTGGCCGGCGGAGCCCGGGTGCTGCTGGTCACCGACGCGGGCATGCCGTCGGTCTCCGACCCCGGCTACCGGCTGGTGGCCGCCGCCGTGGAGCAGGACGTCAGGGTCACCGCCGTGCCCGGCCCGTCCGCCGTGCTCACCGCGCTCGCCCTGTCCGCGCTGCCCGTCGACCGCTTCTGCTTCGAGGGCTTCCTGCCCCGCAAGGCGGGCGAGCGGCTCGGCAGGCTCCGCGAGGTGGCCGGGGAGCGCCGCACCATGGTCTTCTTCGAGGCCCCGCACCGGCTCGACGACACCCTCGCCGCGATGGCCGAGGTCTTCGGCACCGACCGCCGGGCCGCCGTCTGCCGTGAGCTGACCAAGACGTACGAGGAGGTCAAGCGCGGCCCGCTGGGCGAGCTGGCGACCTGGGCCGCCGAGGGCGTACGCGGCGAGATCACCGTCGTCGTCGAGGGCGCCGCCGAGTCCGGCCCCGAGGAGCTGGACGCGGAGGAGCTGGTGCGCAGGGTGCGGGTGCGCGAGGAGGCGGGGGAGCGGCGCAAGGAGGCGATCGCCGCCGTCGCCGCCGACGCGGGACTGCCCAAGCGCGAGGTGTTCGACGCGGTCGTGGCGGCGAAGAACGCGGCACGCACCGGCGCCTGAGCGCGCCCCGGCCACCCGGCCACCCGGTCACGGCGCCCCGTCGTTCCGGGCGTGGCGACGGCTCCTGATCGCGAACCTGCCCCTGATAAGGCAAAAGGACTATCGTGAAAAGCAAAGCAAGAGCCGCGCACCGGGCTTTTCCGTCACGAGCGGACCAAAAGCGCTCCAATTGTCGACAGGGCCCGGTGCGCTCCTCCTGGTGAAGGCGTCCACTGGTTCGGGGACGCATTCTCCGGTTCTCCGGGCCGCCTGCCCGGAGTGCCTGTCCGGCGGACAAAGGAGCGGGCATGAGCGAGATCGCAGCAACCACCGCACACGAGGCGTACGCCTTCGCCTGCATGAGGTGCGGGTACGGCTGGGAGCAGGCCTACGAGATAGAGCACCACGTCGACGGTGCCAACAACGCTTTCGTCATCTACAGGGCGGACGGGGAACAGGTCCCCTCACCGCTTTCCAGGCCCAGCTGCGCGAACTGCGGCGGACACGTCGTCCGCATCATGCGGTCCGGCCGGGTCTCCACCGTCCAGCAGCTGCTCCGCCACACCCCGCCGGCCCGGTTCCGGCCCGCCGAGGACGCCGGCGCCCCGGAGGCCGAGGGCGCGACCCCCGTACCGGCGGCCACCGGCCACCAGTGGCACCTGTCCGACCTGCTGCACCCGTTCCACAAGCGGTAGCACCCCTTCCGCGAACGCGGCACCGCCCCGGCCGGCCGCAGGGCCACGCCGCCCGGTCACGGCGCCGACCGGTACGGGGGCGCGGCGCGCCCTCGTACGATCGTCCGCATGAGCCGTACCGAAGCCCCGCCGCTGCCCGAACCCCTCCGGGTGCCGGTCGCAGACTCGCACACCCACCTGGACATGCAGGACGCGACCGTGGAGGAGGCCCTGGCCAGGGCCGCCGCGGTCAATGTGACCACCGTGATCCAGGTGGGCTGCGACCTGGCCGGATCGCGCTGGGCCGCCGAGACCGCCGCCGCGCACCCCCAGGTGCACGCGGCGGTCGCGCTGCACCCCAACGAGGCCCCGCGCATCGTGCACGGCGACCCCGACGGCACCGCCCGCCAGGGCGCCCGCCCGGCGGGCGGACGGGCCGCGCTGCACGAGGCGCTCGCGGAGATCGACGCCCTGGCCGCGCTCGACCACGTACGCGGCGTCGGCGAGACCGGGCTCGACTACTTCCGTACCGGCCCCGAGGGCGTGGCCACCCAGGAGGAGTCCTTCCGGGCCCACATCGAGATCGCCAAGCGGCACGGCAAGGCGCTGGTCATCCACGACCGCGAGGCCCACAAGGACGTCCTGCGCGTCCTCGCCGACGCGGGCGCCCCCGAGCGCACCGTCTTCCACTGCTACTCCGGCGACGCCGACATGGCCCGGATCTGCGCCGACGCCGGGTACTTCATGTCCTTCGCGGGCAACGTCACCTTCAAGAACGCCCAGCCGCTGCGGGACGCCCTGGCCGTCGCCCCGCTGGAGCTGCTGCTCGTCGAGACGGACGCGCCGTTCCTGACCCCCGCCCCGTACCGGGGCAGGCCGAACGCGCCGTACCTGATCCCGGTCACCCTGCGCGCCATGGCCGCGGTGAAGGGCGTGGAGGAGGACGTACTGGCCGAGGCCATCGCCGCGAACACGGCGAGGGCCTTCGACTACTGAGCCGCCGGGCGGCGGGAGCGAAACGCCGGGCGCCTTACGCTTTACAGGTGAGCACCACAGAGCCCGACGCCCTCCTGGGCCCCGCAGACATCCGCGAACTGGCCGCAGCGCTGGGCGTACGCCCCACCAAGCAGCGCGGCCAGAACTTCGTCATCGACGCCAACACCGTCCGCCGGATCGTACGGACCGCGGAGGTCCGCCCGGACGATGTCGTCGTCGAGGTCGGCCCGGGGCTCGGCTCGCTGACCCTGGCCCTGCTGGAGGCGGCGGACCGGGTGGTCGCCGTCGAGATCGACGACGTGCTCGCGGGCGCGCTGCCCGCCACCGTCGCCGCCCGGCTGCCGGAGCGCGCCGACCGGTTCGCGCTGGTGCACTCCGACGCGATGCTCGTCCGGGAGCTGCCCGGCCCGGCGCCCACCGCGCTGGTCGCCAACCTGCCGTACAACGTCGCGGTGCCGGTCCTGCTGACCATGCTGGAGCGCTTCCCGTCCATCGAGCGCACCCTCGTCATGGTGCAGGCCGAGGTCGCCGACCGGCTGGCCGCCCGCCCCGGCAACAAGGTCTACGGCGTGCCCTCCGTGAAGGCCGCCTGGTACGCGGACGTCAAGCGCGCCGGTTCCATCGGCCGCAACGTCTTCTGGCCCGCGCCGAACGTCGACTCCGGCCTGGTCTCGCTGGTCCGGCGCACCGAGCCGCTCGCGACGGAGGCGAGCCGGGCCGAGGTCTTCGCGGTCGTGGACGCCGCCTTCGCCCAGCGCCGCAAGACGCTGCGGGCGGCCCTGGCCGGGTGGGCGGGCTCCGCCCCCGCCGCCGAGGCGGCCCTGCTCGCCGCCGGGATCTCGCCGCAGGCCCGGGGCGAGGCGCTCACGGTCGAGGAGTTCGCCGCGATCGCCGAGAACAAGCCGAGCAGTACCACCAGCGAGCCCACAGGGAGCGGCGCGTGAGCATCACCGTCCGGGTACCGGCCAAGGTCAACGTCCAGCTCGCGGTCGGCGCCCCGCGCCCCGACGGCTTCCACGACCTGGCCAACGTCTTCCTCGCCGTCGGCCTGTACGACGAGGTCACCGTCACCCCCGCCGACGCGCTGCGTGTCACCTGCTCCGGCCCGGACGCGGCCCAGGTCCCGCTCGACGCGACGAACCTCGCCGCCCGCGCCGCGATCGCGCTGGCCGAACGGCACGGCATCACCCCCGACGTGCACATCCACATCGCCAAGGACATCCCCGTCGCGGGCGGCATGGCGGGCGGCAGCGCCGACGGGGCCGCCGCCCTGCTGGCCTGCGACGCCCTCTGGAACACCGGCGCGGACCGCGAGGAACTCCTGGAGATCTGCGCCGGGCTCGGCAGCGACGTCCCGTTCAGCCTGGTCGGCGGCGCCGCCCTCGGCACCGGGCGTGGTGAGCACCTCACCCCGGTCGAGGTCGGCTCCACCTTCCACTGGGTCTTCGCGGTCGCCGACGGCGGGCTCTCCACCCCGGCCGTCTACGGCGAGTTCGACCGGCTCACCGAGGGCACCGACGTCCCCGACCCCACCGCGTCGCCCGCCCTCCTGGAAGCCCTGCGCACCGGCGACCCGAAGGCCCTGGCCGCGGCGGTCTCCAACGACCTCCAGCCCGCCGCCCTCTCGCTGCGCCCCTCGCTCGCCGGCACCCTCGCCGCCGGCACCGCCGCGGGCGCAGTGGCCGCCCTGGTCTCGGGCTCGGGCCCGACCACCGCCTTCCTGGCGGCGGACGAGGAGTCGGCCCGCAAGGTCGCCGACGCCCTCATGGCCTCCGGCACCTGCCGCACCGCCCGCACCGCCGTGTCCCCGGCCCCGGGGGCGACGGTCGTCCGGGAGGGCGGGAACTACCTCCCGTAGTGGTAGCGGCACGAGGCGATGCGCACCTCGTCCTCGACCACGCGGTGGACGAGCCGGTGTTCGTCGCTGATCCGGCGGGACCAGTAGCCGTGGAATCCGTGCCGCAGAGGTTCGGGTTTGCCGATGCCTTCGTTTCCGTTGCGGGCGATGTCCTGGAGGAGGGTGTTGATCCGCTTGAGGATCTTGCGGTCCTGGGCCTGCCACCACACGTAGTCCGCCCACGCCGATTCGTGCCAGACGAACTTCATTCGGTGAGCTCCCGTACGGTGCCGCCACCGTTCTCCAGGTCATCGATCGCGGCCAGGACGCGCCGCGCGTTCTCCGGGCTGCGGTAGAGGTAGGCCGTCTCCTTCATGGCCTCGTACTCGTCGAGTGCCACGATCACCACGGGCTCGTGACCGGCACGCGTCACTATGACCTCTTCACGGTCGTTGACGACGGAGCTCAGGGTCTCGGCGTACTTGGCACGCGATTCCGTGTAGGTCATGGTGCGCATGTTCGCCTCCCGGTGTGGTGATGTACAGGAATCTGTACGTACAGGGAACTGTACGGCGGAGGAACCGGGTGGGCAAGGGGGCGGCGCCCCGTACCCTGGGAAGCCGATCGATCCATCCGGGCAGGAGTGAAATGGCCGTCAATCTGGTCAATGTCGAGCAGGTCATCAAGGTGTACGGCACCCGTGCCCTGCTCGACGGAGTGTCCCTCGGGGTGTCCGAGGGGGACCGGATCGGGGTCGTGGGCCGTAACGGCGACGGCAAGACCACGCTGATCCGGCTGCTCGCCCGGCTGGAGGAGGCGGACAGCGGGCGCGTCACGCACAGTGGCGGGCTGCGGCTCGGTGTGCTCACCCAGCACGATTCGCTGGACCCCGAGGCCACCATCCGCCACGAGGTGATCGGCGACCTCGCCGACCACGAGTGGGCGGGCAGCGCCAAGATCCGCGACGTGCTCACCGGGCTCTTCGGCGGGCTCGCCCTGCCCGGCTTCGAGCACGGCCTGGACACCGTCATCGCCCCGCTCTCCGGCGGCGAGCGGCGCCGGATCGCGCTGGCCAAGCTGCTCATCGGCGAGCCGGACCTGATCGTCCTGGACGAGCCCACCAACCACCTCGACGTCGAGGGCATCTCCTGGCTGGCCGGTCATCTGCGCGCCCGCCGCTCCGCGCTCGTCTGCGTCACCCACGACCGCTGGTTCCTCGACCAGGTCTGCACCCGCATGTGGGACGTCCAGCGCGGGTCGGTCTACGAGTACGAGGGCGGCTACTCCGACTACGTCTTCGCCCGCGCCGAGCGCGAGCGGATCGCCGCCACCGAGGAGGTCAAGCGGCAGAACCTGATGCGCAAGGAGCTGGCCTGGCTGCGCCGCGGCGCCCCCGCCCGTACGTCCAAGCCGCGCTACCGCATCGAGGCCGCCAACGAGCTGATCGCCGACGTGCCGCCGCCGCGCGACACCAGCGAGCTGATGAAGTTCGCCAACGCCCGGCTCGGCAAGACCGTCTTCGACCTGGAGGACGTGACCGTCCAGGCCGGCCCGAAGACCCTGCTCCAGCACCTCACCTGGCAGCTCGGCCCCGGCGACCGGATCGGCCTGGTCGGGGTCAACGGCGCGGGCAAGACCTCGCTGCTGCGGACGCTCGCCGACGCGGCCCGCACCCAGGGCGAGGCGCAGCCCGCGGCCGGAAGGGTCGTCGTCGGCAAGACCGTCAGGCTGGCCTACCTCTCCCAGGAGGTCCGCGAGCTCGACCCGAACCTGCGGGTCCTGGAGGCCGTCCAGCAGGTACGCGACCGGGTCGACCTCGGCAAGGGCCGCGAGATGACCGCGGGCCAGCTCTGTGAGCAGTTCGGCTTCTCGAAGGAGAAGCAGTGGACCCCGGTCGGCGACCTCTCCGGCGGTGAGCGGCGCCGGCTCCAGATCCTGCGCCTGCTGATGGACGAGCCGAACGTCCTCTTCCTCGACGAGCCCACCAACGACCTCGACATCGAGACCCTGACCCAGCTGGAGGACCTCCTCGACGGCTGGCCCGGATCGATGGTCGTCATCTCCCACGACCGGTTCTTCATCGAGCGGACCACGGACCGGGTGATGGCCCTGCTCGGCGACCGTGCGCTGCGGATGCTGCCGCGCGGGATCGACGAGTACCTGGAGCGCAGGCAGCGGATGGAGGAGACGGCCACCCCGTCCGCCGCCCCCGCCCCGGCCAGGGAGACGGCCGCTCCGGCGGCGGGGCTCTCCCCGCAGGCCGCCCGTGCGGCGAAGAAGGAACTCCAGAAGGTCGAGCGACAGCTCGACAAGCTCTCCACCCGCGAGACCAAGCTGCACGCGCAGATCGCCGAGCACGCCACGGACTTCGAGAAGGTCGCCGCGCTCGACGCCGAACTGCGTGAACTGGTCGTCGAACGCGACGAGTTGGAGATGCGCTGGCTGGAACTGGCCGAGGACGCCTGATCGTTGAGGTGCCGTCGTACGCGGTCGCCGTGCGCGGCCGTCGTACGCGGCCTTCTCCGCGGCAGGTTTGGCCGATGCGGCAGGTGTGACGGTAGGGGCTGTCGGGGCGGGTGATAGAAAGAAACCTTGCCCCGGCACCACGGCCGGGCCGATCCGCACGAAGGGGGACGTGCTGATGACCCAGCCGCCCGGCCAGCAACCGCCGCAGGGTGGCTTCGGGGCTCCGTACGACCCCCCGCCGAACCCGTACGGGCAGCCTCCGCAGCCCGGCCCCCAGCAGGCCCCGCAGCCCAACTCGCAGCAGCCGCCGCAGCCCGGCCCGTACAACACGCCCGCCGCGCAGCCGGGCCCCTACGGCGCGCCCCCGCAGCCCGGCCCCTACGCCGCGCCCGCCGCGCAGCCCGGCCCGTACAACGCGCCGCCCCAGCCCGGTCCGTACAACGCGCCCGCCGCGCAGCCGGGCCCGTACAACGCGCCCCCGCAGCCCGGTCCGTACAACGTGCCCAACCAGCCCGGCCCGTACGGTGCGCCGCCGCAGACGCCCCCGGGCGGTCCGGCGGGCGGCCCCACCGGGGGTGGCGGTTTCTTCCGCGGGCGGCGTGGGGCGGTCGTCGGCGGCGTGCTCGCGGTGGCGCTCCTCGCCGGGGGCGGCGTCTGGCTGGCCACCGGCGGCGACGACAAGACCCCCGACGCGAAGAAGAGCGCGAGCCCCACCCCGGTCACCCCCACCAACAAGCCCACGGGCAAGGAGACCCCCGGCCCGAGCGACCTGCGTGCCGAGGCCGACGGCATCAACACCCTGCGCGCCAAGGGCGAGGCGAAGGTCCTCTGGCTCCAGGAGGGCGGCGTCGACCTGCCCCGCACCGGCGACAGCGCGTACGGCCCCTGGTTCGCCGGGGACATCGTCGCCAAGGCGATGTTCCGCACCGTCTCCGGCTACTCGGTCACCGACGGCAAGGAGAAGTGGAGCCTGCCGCTGTCCGGCAAGGTGTGCGCGGCCCCGTCGCAGCCCACCACCGACGGCAAGATCGTCATCGGGGTGGAGACCGGCAACGGCAACAAGGCGGAGTGCAACGGGCTCCAGATGGTCGACCTCACGACCGGCAAGGCCGGCTGGCACACGACGTACCGGCGCAGGGGCCTGTGGGACGGGCTCTCCAACATCGCGATGGCGACCAACGGCAACACCGTGACCGTCGGCCGGACGACCCGGACGGACGCCTACCGGATCAGCGACGGCAAGGTGCTCTTCGGCGAACTCCCGGGCAACTGCCAGCCGTTCGGATTCGCGAGCGGACCCGAGGGCATCGCCGCGGCCAGCTGCCAGACGGCCGCCGACGACCACAAGGAACAGCTGGTGGAGCGGATCGACCCGACCACCGGGAAGCTCCTGTGGAAGTACAAGGTCAAGAAGGGCTGGGAGGTCGCGAACTTCTACTCGCTCGACCCGCTGGTCGTCTCCCTGGAGAAGAAGGAGGAGGACAAGTGGGCCATCCTCGTTCTCAACGCGAACGGCACCTACCGCTCCCAGCTGGTCGGCGCCGCGGGTGAGGACTACCGGGTGGAGTGCGACAACTTCTTCATCTCCAGCAGCGGGAACCTCGACAACTGTTCCGGGGCGGCCGCCGACGGCCGGTCGGTCTACCTGGCGACCAAGCCCGACCTGTCCGGCAAGTCCGGCTCCACCCCCACCAACAAGGTCGTCGCCTTCGACCTGTCCAGCGGCAAGCCCAAGTGGCGGGCCGCGGCCCCGGCCGGGCAGACCATGATGCCGCTGCGGATGGAGAACGGCCGGCTGCAGCTGTACGTGGAACCGGAGACGAAGAAGGGCGGCGCCATCGCCGCCCTGTCGCCGACCGGCGGCACGCCGCAGCTGCTGATCCAGCACCCGGACGCGGGGTCGCCGACCGAACGCTCCCTGTTCCAGCCCCGGGTCGTCCACCGGGACGGCCGTTCCCTGCTGATGACCACGTTCGTCAGCGGGGAGGAGGACGGGGACGAGATGCGGGCGAAGACCATGGAGATGTTCGGCGACTGAACGGGCACCGACGTGCGCCGGGCCTGGTACGAACGCAAGGTCCCAGGCGTAACGGAGCCATCACGGGGCGGTTCTCCCTTGGGAACAGGGGACGGACCGACCCGATGTCCGGGCGTGTGCGGGTGGTACAAAGAAGCCCCGCTCGACTGACGTAACGCCGCGGGATCCATGCCCGATTCGCTCCTTTCCGGGAAATTCAGGGGGTTTCGGCCCTGTGATGCTCCACGGAATCGCGGGGGAGAACGGAACGGGCATCCGGACCGCACGAAGGGGGACGTGCTGATGACCCAGCCGCCCAGCCAGCAACCGCCGCAGGGAGGCTTCGGCGCGCCGCAGGACCCGTCGCCGGGAAGTCCTCAGCCGCCCCAGGGCCCGCCGCCCGCCCAGCCGGGCTACGGCTATCCGCCCCAGCAGCCGCCACAGGCACCGCAACCGCCCCAGCAGCCGCCGCAGCCCGGCCCCTACGGTCAGCAGCAGCCCGGCCCGTACGCCCAGCAGCCCGGCCCCTATGCCCAGCAGCCGGGGCCGTACGGTCAGCCGCAGCCCGGCCCGTACGCCCAGCAGCCCGGCCCCTACGGTCAGCAGCAGCAGCCCGGTTACGGCTACCCGCAGCAGCAGTACCCCGGCGCCCCGGTACCGGCCGGTCCGGGCGGTGGCTCCGGCAAGCGCAAGCCCGCGGTCGTCATCGGTGCCGCGGTCGCCGCGCTCGCGGTGATCGGCGGCGGCGTCTACTTCGCCACGAGCGGCGACCCGGGCGACGACAAGCCCGTCGCGAAGGAGAGCACGGGCGCCGGGCCCAGCACCTCCCCCTCCGTCGACGAGGGCGACGGCAACGGTGCCGGCAACGGCGGCGACGAGGACCTCAACGCCGGGCGCAAGTCCGGCGAGGCCAAGGTCCTGTGGCTGCAGAAGAACGACATCGACCTGCCGCGCGACGGCGCCGACGTGCACGGTCCCTGGGTGGTCGGCGACACGATCGTCAAGGGCATGTACCGCGAGGTCTCCGGCTACGCCGTCGCCGACGGCAAGAAGAAGTGGACGGTCAAGCTGCCCGCCGACCTGTGCGCGGCGCCGAACCAGACCACCACCGACGGCAAGATCGTCATCGGGGTCAAGAACGGCACCACCAGCCGGGCCGACTGCGCCGACCTCCAGATGATCGACCTGAACACCGGCAAGGCGGGCTGGAAGAAGGCCGTCAAGAAGAACGGCACCTGGGACTTCCTCTCGGACATCTCCCTGGCCATCAGCGGGGACACCGTGACGGTCGCCCGTACCGGGAACTCCAACGCGTACCGGGTCAGCGACGGCAAGGAGCTGTTCGGGAAGCCCGAAGGCACCTGCCAGCCCTACGCGTTCGCGGGCGGCTCCAAGCTCATCGCCGCCTCCAGCTGCCGCACCGCCGACACCGACAACCCGCAGAACCAGATCCAGGAGATCGACCCGGCCACCGGCAAGCCCCGGTGGACGTACCGGCCCAAGCAGGGCTGGGAGGTCGACAAGGTCTACTCGGTGGACCCGCTGGTCGTCTCGCTGAAGAAGAAGAAGGAGTGGAGCATCCTCGCGCTGAAGCACGACGGCACCCTCCGCTCCGGCCTCACCAGCGACAAGGGCGATTCGTTCGCCCCGGACTGCGGCAGCGCCTTCGCCGTCTTCGGCAAGACCCTCGACGGCTGCACCGGGGTCGCCGCCGACGCCAACACCTTCTACATCGCGACCGACGCGGGCACCGGCCTGGAGCGCACCAACAAGGTCGTGGCGTTCAACCTGAACACCGGCAAGCCCAAGTGGAAGGCCACGGCCCCGGCCAAGACCACGGTGAAGCCGCTGCGCATGGACGGCGCCAATGTGCTGCTCTACGTGGAGCCCGGCTACGAGAGGGGCGGCGGCATCGCCACCCTCGCGCCGGGCGGCGGCGCCGTACGGACGGTGCTGACGCACCCCGCGTCGACGTCCCAGATCGAGAAGAGCTTCTACCGGCCGCAGATCCTCTACGCGGGCGGCCGCTCCTTCATCGCGAGCGGCCGGGTCAGCGCGAGGAACGACAAGGAAGAGCTGGAGACGAAGACCATGATGGCCTTCGGCAACTGACGGCTCAGGCAGCCTTGCGACGGCGGGGCCCCGCGGGGACCGGCCGTCAACGCCCCCACGGCTCATGGCCGGCGGCGGCCGGATCATCCCGCCCGCCGCCGGTCCCGTCCCACCACCACCGTTCCCTCCAGTTCCCTCCCCAGAGGTACGTACGCCATGACGCAGCCGCCCAACGACCCGCCCCAGGGCGGATTCGGCGCCCCGCAGGACCCCCCGCCCGGTGGGTTCGGTGCCCCGACGCCGCCGCCCGCCGACCCGTTCGCCCAACCCCCGGCCGACGCCGTGCCGCCCGGGGCCACTCCGCCCGCCGGCGGGTTCGGTGCGCCGACCCCGCCGCCCGCCGGTGGCGCCCCGGCGCCGCAGCCGCCCGCCGGCTACGGCTACCCGCAGACCCAGCCCGGCTACGGCTACCCGCAGAACCAGCCCCCGCAGCCCGGCTACGGCTACCCGCAGGCCCCCGTGCCCGGCCAGCCGCAGCAGGGCTACGGCTTCCCGCAGGGCATGCCGCCCGGCCAGCCCCCGCAGCAGGGCTACGGCTACCCGACCGCGCCGATGCAGCAGCCGCCGACACCGCCGCAGAACGGCAACGGCGGCAAGAAGTTCTCCACCCAGATGCAGATCGTCGTGGCCGCCGCCGTGGCCGTCGTCCTCATCGTGGGCGCCGGCATCTGGTACGCCGGCAGCGGCGACGACAACAAGAAGAACGAGGCCACCCAGTCCGGCGGCACCTCCGGCGGCACGGGCGGTGAGAACAAGGGCGGTGCCACCGACGGCGCGGGCAAGGAGAAGGTACCCGCCGACCCCAAGTCCAAGGTCGCCTTCCAGGTCCCGCTGCCCAAGGTCACCGAGGTCACCAAGGTCGACGGCTCCTGGCTGACCGACAAGGCGTACGTGAAGACCGGGCTGAACGAGGTCGTCGCCTACGACCCGGCCAAGGGCACCAAGCTGTGGTCCATCCCGCTGGCGGGCCAGGTCTGCGCGGCCTCCCGGCACATGACCGCCGACTTCCGGACCGCGATCGCCTTCGAGCAGGGCAAGCCCAGCAAGACGGTCAAGTACCAGCCGTGCAACCAGGTCGGCGCACTCGACCTGAAGACCGGCAAGCTGCTCTGGAGCAAGTCGGTCACCGCCGCCACCAGCGGGGACGCACCGGTCAGGTTCGCCGAGGTCACCATCAGCGGCGACACCGTCGCCGCGGGCGGTCTGGAGGGCGGCGCCGCCTTCGACCTGAACACCGGCGCCGAGCGCTGGAAGCCCAAGACCTCCTCCGACGGCTGCTACGACCTGGGCTACGGCGGCGGCGAAGCACTCGCCGCGGTCCGCAAGTGCGGTACGTACGACGACCCGCAGCTCGTCGTCCAGGCGCTGAACCCGACCACCGGGGCCCCGATCTCCTCGTACAAGATGCCGCCCGGTGTCGACTACGCGAGCATCGTCTCCACCAAGCCCCTGGTGGTCGCGGCCGACGTCGGCGACACGGCCGGTGACGGCAGCGGCATCTCGGACTTCTTCTCCATCGACACCGAGACCGGCAAGCTGATCACCCGGATCGCCGCGGACGCCGAGAAGTACGCGGCGCGCTGCGTCTCCACCAAGGTCGAGAGCTGCGGCCAGCTGGCCGTCGGCAACAACCGCATCTACCTGCCGACCGAGGAGCACGAAGGCACCGGCGACTACGGCAACACCAACGAGATCGTCTCCTTCGACCTCACCACCGGCAAGCAGACCGGTGACCGGGCCGACGCGGGCAACCGCTACACGATGTTCCCGCTCCGGATGGACGGCGGCAACATCATCGCGTACCGCAAGCCCCCGTACGACAAGGGCGGCCAGGTCGTCTCCATCGACGGCGCCACCTTCAAGCAGACGGTGCTGATGGAGAACCCGAGCGACGAGTCGGTCCGGAACGCGGAGACCAGTTTCCTGCCGGACTACTCCGAGTTCCGCTACTCCGACGGGCACCTCTTCCTGTCCAGCACCATGCTCAGCAACTCGAGCGGTTCGCTGGACAAGGACGACCGACTGGTCGTCAGCTTCACCTGCGACTGACGGCCGACGGCCGACGGCCGGTACGCGCGAGGGGGTGGTGCCCGGGGGACGGGCACCACCCCCTTCCGCGTCCGGGACCGGACGGACGGCGGACGGGGTCGGCGGAGGGGTCCGGCGGACGGCCGTCGACGATCCGGCGCCTTTTGGCCGTAAGACGTCCGTGATGTCGAACAAGCGTGTAACTTGCCGGTCCAGGAAAGCCGGGGGGCCCGGCGTGCCGGTGCGACGGGGGTGGGTGCGATGGGCGTGCGGCTGATGGTGGTCGACGATCACAGGCTGCTCGCCGAGGCACTCGCCTCGGCGATGAAGTTACGGGGCCACCGCGTCCTCGCGGCGACCGCGCCGACGGCCGGGGCCGCCGAACTGGTCGTCAGCAGGTCCCCGGAGGTCTGCCTGTTCGGCACCGCGGCCCCCGCCGCGCCCGGCACGTTCGACCCGATCGTACGGATCAGGCGCGAGCGGCCGCAGGTGGCCGTCGTGGTGCTCGGGCCGGTGCCCAGCCCGCGCGGCATCGCGGCGGCCTTCGCGGCCGGTGCCGCCGGGTACGTCCGCCACGACGAGCGCATGGAGGGCGTCGAGCGGGCGATGGCCAAGGCGCGGGCCGGAGAGGCCGCGGTGGCACCGCAGCTGCTGCGCAGCGCCTTCGCCGAACTGCTCAACCCGGCCGCGGCCCCGGACGACGAGGGCCGCAGGCTGCTCCGGCTGCTCACCCCGCGCGAGGTCGAGGTCCTGGTGCGCGTCGCCGAGGGCGAGGACACCCGGGTGATCGCGGCCGGAATGCGGATCGCGCCGAGCACCGCGCGTACGCATGTGCAGCGCGTCCTGATGAAGCTGGGCGTCGGCTCCCGGCTGGAGGCCGCCGCCCTCGCGGCCCGCACCGGCCTGCTGGACCGCGCGGCCCGGCCCGGGCCCCGGCAGCCCTAGCACCACCCCGTACCCGTACCTCCCGCACCGGTCGCCGGACGGCTGCCATGTGGCCTCCGCCGCCGCCCGGTGCCGACGCATGCCGTCCGGATGGATCACTCATTGACGACCCTGTTGACTTGTGGTTCATTGTGTTCGGTTCTGTTTGGAGGAGACTGGTGAAGAAGACGGTTACGACACTCGCCGACGGCCGGGAGCTCATCTACTACGACCGCCGCGACGACGCCGTGCGCGAGGCCGTCGACCGGCGCCCGCTCGACGCGGTGTCGACCTCCTCCGAGGTCCGCCGCGATCCCTTCCTCGGCGACAGCGTGGCCATCGCCTCGCACCGCCAGGGCCGTACGTACCACCCCCCGGCCGACGAGTGCCCGCTCTGTCCCTCGCGGGACGGCAAGCTCAGCGAGATCCCCGAGGACGCCTACGACGTCGCCGTCTTCGAGAACCGCTTCCCCTCGCTGGCCGGTGACTCCGGCCGCTGCGAGGTCGTCTGCTTCACCTCCGACCACCACGCGTCCTTCGCCGACCTCAGCGAGGAGCAGGCCGCCCTGGTCCTCGCGGCATGGACCGACCGCACCGCCGCGCTCGCCGAACTCCCGCAGGTGGAGCAGGTGTTCTGCTTCGAGAACCGTGGCGCCGAGATCGGCGTCACCCTCGGCCACTCGCACGGCCAGATCTACGGCTACCCCTTCACCACCCCGCGCACCGAGCTGATGCTCCGCTCCATGGCGGCCCACCGCGCCGGAACCGGCGGCAACCTCTTCGACGACGTGGTGGCCCGCGAGGAGGCCGACGGCTCCCGGATCGTCATCGACGGCGAGCACTGGATCGCCTTCGTCCCGTACGCGGCGCACTGGCCGTACGAGGTCCACCTCCACCCGCGCCGCCGCGTCCCGGACCTGCGGGAGCTGGACGGGGACGCGCGCGCGGAGTTCCCCCGGATCTATCTGGAGCTCCTGCGCCGGTTCGACCGGATCTTCGGCCCCGGCGAGCCCCCGACCCCGTACATCGCCGCCTGGCACCAGGCCCCGTTCCGGGCCGAGGGCCGGGAGGAGTTCGGGCTCCATCTGGAGCTTTTCACCATCCGACGCACTTCCGGCAAGCTGAAATTCCTCGCGGGTTCCGAATCCGGCATGAACGTGTTCATCAACGATGTGCCGCCGGAGGCCGCGGCCCAGCGACTGCGAGAGGTAGCGAGCCAGTGAGCAAGCCCCGGAAGAAGTACCTGGTCACGGGCGGAGCGGGATACGTCGGCAGCGTGGTCGCCCAGCACCTGCTGGAGGCCGGGCACGCGGTCACCGTCCTCGACGACCTCTCGACCGGCTTCCGCGAGGGCGTCCCGGCCGGCGCCGAGTTCGTCGAAGGCCGTGTCCAGGACGCCGCGAAGTGGCTGGACGCCTCCTACGACGGGGTGCTGCACTTCGCCGCGTTCTCCCAGGTCGGCGAGTCCGTCACCGACCCCGAGAAGTACTGGGTCAACAACGTCGGCGGCTCCCTGGCCCTGCTCGCGGCGATGCGCGACGCCGGGGTGCGCACCCTGGTCTTCTCCTCCACCGCCGCCACCTACGGCGAACCGGCCACCACCCCCATCACCGAGACCGACCCGACCGCGCCCACCAACCCCTACGGCGCCACCAAGCTCGCCGTCGACCACATGATCACCGGCGAGGCGGCCGCGCACGGACTCGCCGCGGTCTCGCTGCGCTACTTCAACGTGGCCGGGGCGTACGGCAGTTGCGGGGAGCGGCACGACCCCGAGTCGCACCTGATCCCGCTGGTCCTCCAGGTCGCCCTCGGCCGCCGCGCCTCGATCTCGGTGTACGGCGACGACTACCCGACCCCCGACGGCACCTGCGTACGCGACTACATCCACGTCGCCGACCTCGCCGAGGCCCACCTGCGCGCGCTGGACGCGGCGACCCCCGGCGAGCACCTGATCTGCAACCTCGGCAACGGCAACGGCTTCTCCGTCCGCGAGGTCGTCGAGACCGTCCGCGAGGTCACCGGCCACCCCGTCCCGGAGGTCGTCGCCCCCCGCCGCGCCGGTGACCCCGCCGTGCTGGTCGCCTCCGCCGCCACCGCCCGGGAGCGGCTCGGCTGGACCCCGTCCCGCGCCGACCTGGCCGGGATCGTCACCGACGCCTGGAACTTCGCCCGCCGAGAGGAGCCCACCGCCCCATGACCACCGAGACCGGTGCCACGACCGGGACCGACGAGCCGACGACGGCCCCGGTCGCCGAGCTGACCGCCTCCTTCACCGAGCTGTACGGGCACGCGCCGGAAGGGATCTGGGCGGCCCCCGGCCGGGTCAACCTGATCGGCGAGTACACCGACTTCAACGACGGCTTCGTGATGCCGCTCGCCCTGCCGCACACCGCGCTGGCCGCCGTCTCCCGCCGCACCGACGGCGAGCTGCGGCTCCACTCCACCGACGTGCCCGGCGGCGTCGTCCAGCTCCGGCTCGACGAACTCGCCCCGCACCAGGGCCACGGCTGGGCCGCGTACCCCGCCGGGGTCGTCTGGGCGCTGCGCGAGGCCGGGCACCCGGTCACCGGGGCGGACATCCAGCTGAGCTCCACCGTCCCCACCGGCGCGGGCCTGTCCTCCTCCGCCGCGCTGGAGGTCGTCACCGCCCTCGCCCTGAACGACCTCTTCGGCCTCGGGCTCTCCCTGCCGGAGCTGGCGGTGACCGGCCGCCGTGCGGAGAACGCCTTCGTGGGCGTGCCGTGCGGGATCATGGACCAGATGGCCTCCGCCTGCTGCACCGAGGGCCACGCCCTGTACCTCGACACCCGCGACCTCACCCGGCGCCAGGTCCCCTTCGACCTGTCCGCCCGGGGGCTGCGGCTGCTGGTGGTCGACACCCAGGTGAAGCACGCGCTCGGGGACGGCGCCTACGCCGAACGGCGGGCCGGCTGCGAGGCGGGCGCCGCGGCACTCGGCGTGGCCACCCTGCGCGAGGTGCCGTACGCCGCTCTCGGCGAGGCGCTGGCCACCCTGGCCGCGTCCGGCGTGGACGAGTCCGTGGTCCGCTACGTACGCCATGTGGTCGGCGACAACGAGCGGGTGGAGCGGGTCATGGCGCTGCTCGACGCGGGCGACGCGCGGGCCGTCGGCCCGGTCCTCGACGCCGGGCACGCCTCGCTCCGCGACGATCTGCGGGTCTCCTGCCCGGAGCTCGACCTGGTGGTCTCGGCGGCCGGTGCTGCCGGGGCGCTCGGCGCGCGGATGACCGGCGGCGGCTTCGGCGGCTCGGCGGTCGTCCTGGTGGAGGAGGAGCGGGCGGAGCAGGTCGCCGAGGCGGTGCGGAAGGCGTTCGCCGAGGCCGGCCACACGGCCCCGCGGATCTTCCCGGCCGTCCCCTCGGCAGGAGCCCGCCGCCTCGTCTGACCCCTTCCGTCCCCCCGGTGACGCCCGAACACCCAAGCGGCATGGGCCAGTTCTGTGAATTCACTTCCGCTGGAGCCCGTCGCCCGTACTCTGATGCACAGCACCGGTGGGGGCCGGTGCTGATTCAGGGGTACGAGACAGTCGGGTACGGCGCCCGGGGAGGGGTGCGGTCGGCACACGGCGGCGGCCGTGGGACTGCCGTCCAACTCCCCGATCCGGGCCGCCGTACCCGCACTGACCGGCCCCTTTTCGTCGCCCGGGGGAGGCCCCAGGGACAGACACGGCATGGGGGTGCCTGTGGTTCGTATCCGGGTTCTCGTGGTGGACGATCACCGGATCTTCGCCGAATCGCTCGCGGCGGCACTGGCGGCCGAACCGGACGTCGAGGTGTCGGCGGCGGGCAGCGGCCCCGCGGCGTTACGGTGCCTGGAGCGGGGAGCGGCCGAGGGGCGCGGCTACGACGTGATGCTGGTCGACGCCGATCTGGGCGCGCCGGCCACGGGCGGCGACCACCCGGCCCCGGTCCCCGTTCCCGTCCCGGCCGACGGGGAGAACACCCCGGTGGACGGCATCTCCCTGGTGTCCGGGGTCCGCGCCGGACGCCCCACGGTGCGTACGGTGGTGCTCGCCGAACGGGACGATCCCCGGCGGGCCGCGCTCGCCCTCCAGGCGGGGGCCTCAGGCTGGGTGGCCAAGGACTGCTCGCTGCAACGCCTGCTCGCGGTCGTCCGCGGCGTACTGCGCGACGAGACGCATCTGCCCCCGGCGCTGCTGACCGGCGTACTGCGGGAGCTGACGGCGGCGCGCAAGCACCGCACCGAGAGCGAGCAGCTGGTCGAGTCGCTGACCCCGCGCGAGCGGGAGGTGCTGCGCTGCATGGTGGCGGGCCTGGGCCGCAAGGCGGTGGCCGAACGCCTCTTCCTCTCCCCGCACACGGTCCGCACCCACATGCAGAACGTACTGGGCAAGCTCGGCGTGCACTCCACCCTCGCCGCGGTCGCCCTGGCCCGGCGCGCGGGCGTCGGCCCGGCCGGCCCCGCGCCCTCCGGGCTAGCCGGGGATGTTGTCGAACGGGGCGGTCAGCTGGCGTAGCAGGCCCGCCAGTTCGCCCCGCTGCTGGGCGGAGAGCTCGCTCAGGATGGCGCGTTCCTGGGCCAGCAGCCCGGCCAGCGACTGGTCGGCCTTGTCGCGCCCCTCGGCGGTGAGCCGGACGAGGACGCCGCGGCGGTCGTTGGGGTCGGGCAGCCGCTCGACGAGGTTCTTCTTGGTGAGCCGGTCGATCCGGTTGGTCATCGTGCCGGAGGTGACCAGCGTCTGGGTGAGCAGCTGGCCGGGGGAGAGCTGGTACGGCGCACCGGCCCGGCGCAGCGACGTCAGTACGTCGAACTCCCAGGGCTCCAGGTGATGCTCGGTGAAGGCGATCCGGCGGGCCCGGTCCAGGTGACGGGCCAGGCGGGAGACGCGGCTGAGCACCTCGAGTGGTTCCACGTCGAGGTCCGGGCGCTCGCGGCGCCATGCAGCGACCAGTCGGTCGACCTCGTCCTCCATGCGGATCAGTGTAGTTGGTCTGTCGACATGAAGTCTCTTGAATTCAAGTGTCTTGACATCAAGATAAAGCTGCCGTGATCCTGAACCCATGACCACACCCGACTCCGGCACGCCGGCGGCACCCTCCTGGGACCCGCGGCAGTACCTGCGCCACGCCGACCACCGCACCCGCCCCTTCCACGAACTCCTCGCCCGCATCCCCGGCCTCCCGGCCGGCCCGGCACCCCGCATCGCCGACCTCGGCTGCGGCGCGGGCAATGCGACCACCCTGCTCGCCGACCGCTGGCCCGACGCCCGGATCACCGGCTACGACAACTCCCCGCGGATGCTCGAACGGGCCCGCGCCCACACCGGCCCCCGCCTGGACTTCGCCGAGGCCGACGCCGCCGACTGGACGCCCGCCGAGCCGCACGCGCTGATCGTCTCCAACGCCCTGCTCCAATGGGTCCCCGGCCACACCGCCCGCTTCCCCGTCTGGCTGGACGCGATCACCCCCGGCGGCACCCTCGCCTTCCAGGTCCCCGGCAACTTCGACCAGCCCAGCCACGTCCTGATGCGGGAACTCGCCGACTCCCCGCGCTGGCGGGACCGGCTGTCCGGCCGGCTGCGCCACGCCGACGCCGTGCTCACCCCCGCCGCCTACCTCGACGCGCTCACCGCCCCCGGCGTCACGGCGGACGTCTGGGAGACCACGTACCTGCACCTGCTGCCCGGCGAGGACCCGGTGCTCGACTGGGTGAAGGGCACCGGACTGCGCCCCGTGCTGACCGCCCTCGCCGACGACCCCGAGGCCTGCGAGGCGTTCCTCGCCGAATACCGCGACCTGCTGCGCACCGCCTACCCGGCCGGCCCGCACGGCACCGTCTTCCCGTTCCGCCGCATCTTCGCCGTGGCCCGCAAGGAGGACCGGTGATCGCCGCCCTCGACCACGTACAGCTCGCCGCCCCGGCAGGCTCCGAGGACGCCCTGCGCGCCTATTACGCGGGTGTCCTCGGCATGACGGAGATCCCCAAGCCCCCGGCGCTCGCGGCCCGCGGCGGCTGCTGGTTCCGGGCCGGTCCGGTCCAGCTCCACCTCGGCGTCGAGCAGGACTTCCGCCCGGCCCGCAAGGCCCACCCGGGCCTGCGCGTCACGGCCATCGGGGCCTTCGCCGCCCGCCTGGCCGACCACGGCGCCGAGGTGCACTGGGACGACCGCCTCCCCGGCCACCGCCGCTTCTACAGCGAGGACCCGGTGGGCAACCGCCTGGAGTTCCTGGAACCGGTGGACGGCTGAACGGCGCACCCGTGACCGGCCCCCGGTTCAGCTCTTGCGGTGGCCTATCAGTCTCGGCTTCGACTCCAGGTTCTCCAGGCCGTGCCAGGCCAGATTCACCAGGTGGGCGGCGACCTCCGACTTCTTCGGCTTGCGGGCGTTCACCCACCACTGGCCGGTCAGCGCGACCATGCCCACCAGCGCCTGCGCGTACAGCGGGGCCAGCTTCGGGTCGAAGCCGCGGGCCTTGAACTCCAGGCCCAGGATGTCCTCCACCTGGGTGGCGATGTCGCTGATCAGGGAGGCGAACGTACCGGTCGACTGGGCCACGGGGGAGTCCCGGACCAGGATGCGGAAGCCGTCGGTGTACGTCTCGATGTAGTCGAGCAGAGCGAACGCGGCCTGCTCCAGCAGCTCGCGGGGGTGCCCCGCGGTCAGTGCGCTGGTCACCATGTCGAGGAGCTGGCGCATCTCGCGGTCGACGACCACCGCGTACAGCCCCTCCTTGCCGCCGAAGTGCTCGTAGACCACCGGCTTGGAGACACCGGCCCGGGCCGCGATCTCCTCGACCGACGTCCCCTCGAAGCCCTTGTCGGCGAAGAGTGTGCGGCCGATGTCCAGCAGTTGCTCGCGGCGCTCCTTCCCGGTCATCCGCACCCGGCGGGTACGCCGGGTGGAGGAGGAGGAACGGGTCTTCTCGCTGCTGGTACTGGAGTCGGTCGCCACGTCGTCAATCATGCCGCCTCGGCACGTCCGCGGTCGCGCCGGGCGTCGATCGGGCCGGCGTCGACCCGTCGGGAGTCGATCCGCGCCGCGTCCGGCCAGCGCACGTCGTACGCCCAGCCCAGCTTCTCGAACCAGCGGATCAGCCGGGCACTCGAATCGATCTGACCGCGCATCACGCCGTGCCGGGCGCTCGTCGGATCGGCGTGGTGCAGGTTGTGCCAGGACTCACCGCAGGACAGCACCGCCAGCCACCACACGTTCCCGGACCGGTCGCGCGATTTGAACGGACGCTTGCCGACCGCGTGGCAGATCGAGTTGATCGACCAGGTCACGTGGTGCAGCAGCGCCACCCGGACCAGCGACCCCCAGAAGAACGCCGTCGCCGCACCCCACCACGACATGGTGACCAGCCCGCCCACCAGCGGCGGGATCAGCAGCGAGACCGCCGTGAACGTCGCGAAGTGGCGCGAGACCGCGCGGATCGCCGGGTCCCTGATCAGGTCGGGGGCGTACTTCTGCTGAGGCGTCTGCTCCTCGTCGAACATCCATCCGATATGTGCCCACCACAGGCCCTTCAGCAGCGCGGGCAGCGTCTCGCCGAACCGCCACGGCGAATGCGGATCACCCTCCGCGTCGGAGAACCGGTGGTGCTTGCGGTGATCCGCCACCCACCGCACCACCGGCCCCTCCACCGCCAGCGAACCCGCGACCGCCAGCGCGATCCGCAACGGGCGCCTCGCCTTGAACGACCCATGCGTGAAATACCGGTGGAAACCGACCGTGATGCCATGACAGCCGATGAAGTACATCGCCACCATCAGCCCCAGGTCCAGCCAGCTCACCCCCCGGCCCCAGGCCAGCGGCACCGCCGCGACCAGCGCCACGAACGGCACCACGATGAACAGCAGCAGGGCGATCTGCTCGACCGACCGCTTGCTGTCCCCGCCGAGCGTCGCGGAGGGAAGGGGCCGGCCGTCGGCCCCGGCAGGCCGGGGATCATCGAGCGCGGCGGGGCTGGTGTTCATGGGGGGTCCCCTGGGGAAGAGAAATACGACGGACAGCTGTGGCTACGGTTCCGTAACCTACGGCGACGTAAGTATGGCAGCGCAGAGGCCCGGCGTACGAGAGCACGACCGGGCCGCGCCCGCGGGGAAACCCGATCGGGCCGCGAGCGGGTGTCCACGGAGTGGACACCTATCCTGAACGGAGTCGGACAGCGCGGTCCGCACTCTGCTTTCCCGGGGTGGTGGCAGCACCGCAGCCCGTACGGCCCCGGAGACCCCCGTGCTCAACCACTGCAAGGAGCCGCACACCGTGAGCAGTGCCGACCAGACACCTGCTGCCAGCACCGAGCTGCGCGCCGACATCCGCCGCCTCGGCGACCTCCTCGGCGAGACCCTCGTACGCCAGGAGAGCCAGGAGCTCCTCGACCTCGTCGAACGGGTCCGCGCGCTGACCCGTACCGACGGCGAAGCCGCCGCCCGGCTCCTCGGCGAGACGGACCTGGAGACCGCCGCCCAGCTCGTCCGCGCCTTCTCCACCTACTTCCACCTCGCCAACGTCACCGAACAGGTGCACCGCGCCCGCGAGATGCGCGACCGCCGCGCCGCCGAGGGCGGACTCCTCGCCCGCACCGCCGACCGCCTCAAGGACGCCGACCCCGAGCACCTGCGCGAGACGGTCAAGAACCTCAACGTGCGCCCCGTCTTCACCGCACACCCCACCGAGGCCGCCCGCCGCTCCGTCCTCAACAAGCTCCGCCGCATCGCCGCACTCCTGGAGACCCCCGTCGTCGAGGCCGACCGCCGCCGACAGGACCTCCGCCTCGCCGAGAACATCGACCTCATCTGGCAGACCGACGAGCTGCGCGTCGTCCGCCCCGAGCCGACCGACGAGGCCCGCAACGCCATCTACTACCTCGACGAACTCCACGCCGAGGCCGTCGGCGACGTCCTGGAGGACCTCGCCGCCGAACTCGACCGGGTGGGCGTCGAGCTGCCCGCCGGAACCCGCCCCCTCACCTTCGGAACCTGGATCGGCGGCGACCGCGACGGCAACCCCAACGTGACCCCCGCCGTCACCTGGGACGTCCTGATCCTCCAGCACGAGCACGGCATCACCGACGCCCTCGAACTCATCGACCACCTGCGCGGACTGCTCTCCAACTCCATCCGCTACACCGGCGCCACCGACGAACTCCTCGCCTCCCTCGAAACCGACCTGGAACGCCTCCCCGAGATCAGCCCCCGCTACAAGCGGCTGAACGCCGAGGAGCCCTACCGGCTCAAGGCCACCTGCATCCGGCAGAAGCTCGTCAACACCCGCGAACGCCTCGCCGCCGGCACCCCGCACCGCCCCGGCTGCGACTACCTCGGCACCGCCGAACTCATCGCCGACCTCGAACTCATCCAGACCTCACTGCGCGAGCACCGCGGCGGACTCTTCGCCGACGGCCGGATGGACCGCACCATCCGCACCCTCGCCGCCTTCGGCCTCCAGCTCGCCACCATGGACGTACGCGAGCACGCCGACGCCCACCACCACGCCCTCGGCCAGCTCTTCGACCGGCTCGGCGAGGAGTCCTGGCGCTACGCCGACATGCCGCGCGACTACCGGCAGAAGCTCCTCGCCAAGGAACTCCGCTCCCGCCGCCCCCTCGCCCCGACCCCGGCCCCGCTGGACGCCGCCGGCGAGAAGACCCTCGGCGTCTTCCACACCATCAAGGAAGCCTTCGAACGCTTCGGCCCCGAAGTCATCGAGTCCTACATCATCTCGATGTGCCAGGGCGCCGACGACGTCTTCGCCGCCGCCGTCCTCGCCCGCGAGGCCGGACTCGTCGACCTGCACGCCGGCTGGGCCAAGATCGGCATCGTGCCGCTCCTGGAGACCACCGACGAACTGCGCGCCGCCGACGTCATCCTCGACGAGATGCTCGCCGACCCCTCCTACCGCCGCCTCGTCTCACTCCGCGGCGACGTCCAGGAGGTCATGCTCGGCTACTCCGACTCCTCGAAGTTCGGCGGCATCACCACCTCCCAGTGGGAGATCCACCGCGCCCAGCGCCGCCTGCGCGACGTCGCCCACCGCTACGGCGTACGCCTGCGCCTCTTCCACGGCCGCGGCGGCACCGTCGGCCGCGGCGGCGGCCCCTCGCACGACGCGATCCTCGCCCAGCCCTGGGGCACCCTGGAGGGCGAGATCAAGGTCACCGAACAGGGCGAGGTCATCTCCGACAAGTACCTCATCCCGGCCCTCGCCCGGGAGAACCTGGAACTGACCGTCGCGGCCACCCTCCAGGCCTCCGCCCTGCACACCGCACCCCGCCAGTCCGACGAGGCCCTCGCCCGCTGGGACGCGGCCATGGACACCGTCTCCGACGCGGCGCACGCCGCGTACCGCAGGCTCGTCGAGGACCCCGACCTGCCGACGTACTTCCTCGCCTCCACACCGGTCGACCAGCTCGCCGACCTGCACCTGGGCTCGCGGCCCTCCCGCCGCCCCGGCTCGGGCGTCTCGCTCGACGGACTCCGCGCCATCCCGTGGGTCTTCGGCTGGACCCAGTCCCGCCAGATCGTCCCCGGCTGGTACGGCGTCGGCTCCGGCCTCAAGGCCCTGCGCGAGGCCGGCCTGGACACCGTCCTGGACGAGATGCACGAACAGTGGCACTTCTTCCGGAACTTCATCTCCAACGTCGAGATGACCCTCGCCAAGACCGACCTGCGGATCGCCCGCCACTACGTCGACACCCTCGTCCCCGACGAACTGAAGCACGTCTTCGACGCCATCGAGGCCGAACACGAGCTGACCGTGCGCGAGGTCCTGCGGGTGACCGGCTCCACCGAACTCCTCGGCACCAGCCCCGTCCTCCAGCAGACCTTCGCCATCCGCGACGCCTACCTGGACCCCATCTCCTACCTCCAGGTCTCCCTGCTGGCCCGCCAGCGGGAAGCCGCCGCACGGGGCGAGGACCCGGACCCGCTGCTCGCCAGGGCCCTCCTGCTCACCGTCAACGGCGTGGCCGCCGGCCTGCGCAACACCGGCTGACCCAGCACCCCGACCGGACCGGGTGCGGCCCGCTCACAGCGCGAAGAACGTCGCCACGAGCAGGACCGCACCCGCGATCCCGGTGCACCAGCCGATCCGCGACAGCCGCAGACCGCCACCGATCACCAGACCCGCCAGCAGCAACGCACCACCCAGCGGCACCCAGGCATGCAGAAAACCGGGTGTCCCGGTCCGCACCACATCGTCCGTACCCGGCTTCACCACCACCGGGAAACGGTCGCCGCGCCGCGCCGCGACGGAACTGTCGATCGTCACCCGGGACCGCGCCGCGCCCTCGCCCGACGGCACGAACGGCCCCGTGCACACATCGGCACCGCACCCGGTCACCGTCATCGTGCCGCGCTCACGGTCCTTGGCCAGAATGATGTGATGCGCCTCGTCCCAGGACGACAGCGCACCCGCCACCAGCAACAGCAGGACGACACAGCCCATGGCGGCATTGCGGGCGAAAACCAGGGCGCGGTGGGAGGAGCTCCGCTTCATGGGGAGCGATCCTTGGGCAGACCGGCGCCACAGGTCAACTCATGGCCGAAAATCGCTGGAGTACCGGCAGGAATGTCAGAGTTGCACGTGTCTCCCACGCGCCCCGCTCACGAGTTGTACGCGCTCTGCGCCCGCTCCAGCCCCTCGGCCAGCAGACACTCCACCGCGTCCGCCGACCGGTCCACCAGATAGGCGAGCTCCTTGCGCTCGGTGGACGAGAAGTCCTTCAGCACGAAGTCCGCGACCTGCATCCGCCCCGGCGGACGGCCGATCCCGAACCGCACCCGGTGGTAGTCCGCCCCCAGCGACTTGGTGATCGACTTCAGCCCGTTGTGCCCGTTGTCGCCGCCGCCCAGCTTGAGGCGCAGCGTCCCGTAGTCGATGTCCAGCTCGTCGTGGACCGCCACGACGTGGTCCACCGGCACCTTGTAGAAGTCGCGCAGCGCCGTGACCGGGCCGCCCGACAGGTTCATGTACGACATCGGCTTCACCAGCACCACCCGCCGGCTCAGCGGCCCGGGCGGACCCACCCGGCCCTCCACCACCTGCGCCTGTGCCTTCTGCGCCCGCTTGAACTTCCCGCCGATCCGCTCGGCCAGCAGGTCGGCCACCATGAAGCCAACGTTGTGCCGGTTCGCCGCGTACTCGGGGCCGGGGTTGCCGAGGCCCACGATGAGCCAGGGTGCGGTGGCGTCGGACATCTCTGCTCGGTCTCCTCGCGTACGACGAACGGGGGGCTGACGGATTGCGCTGACGGGACGGGCCGACAACAGGGAAACGGGGCGGCGGGTCCCCGAAGAAGGAAACCGCCGCCCCGTCAGTGAAGCAGGAGGGGCGAGGCTCAGGCCTCGGCGCCCTCTTCGGCGCCCTCGGCGGCCGGCTCCTCGGCCTGCGCGGCCAGGACCTGCAGCACCACGGCGTCCTCGTCACCGGCCAGCACGGTGCCCTGGGGCAGCGTGATGTCCTTGGCGTGGATCGACGCACCGGCGTCCAGGCCCGCGACCGAGACCGTCACGGACTCGGGGATGTGCGTGGCCTCGGCCTCGACGAGCAGGGTGTTCTGGACGTACTCCAGCAGGTTGCCGCCGGGGGCCAGCTCGCCCTCGACGTGCACCGCGACCTCGACGCTGACCTTCTCGCCGCGCTTGACGGTGAGCAGGTCGACGTGCTCGATGTCGCCCCTGAGCGGGTTGCGCTGCACGGCCTTGGGGATGACCAGGGCGTCCTTGCCCTCGATGTCCAGGGAGATCAGCACGTTGGCGGTCTTGAGCGCCATCATCAGGGCGTGGCCCGGCAGGGTGACGTGGACCGGCTCGGCACCGTGGCCGTAGACGACCGCGGGGACCAGGTTGGCGCGGCGGGTGCGACGGGCGGCGCCCTTGCCGAACTCGGAACGGATCTGGGCGTCGAGCTTGACCTCGGCCATGACTGCACTCCTCGTGGGGTGACGAAATCGGAAGGTCACCCGGCCACGACTGGCCTGCTACGAAGAGCGCGTCGATAACGGACCGCCGTACCCATGAGTACGGCCTCCCTCGCCGAGCAACTCACTGAGTCTACCCGGCGAAGGAGGCCGTCCCAAAGTGGATCTTCGAAAGCGTGGTTCCTACTGCTCCTCGAAGAGGCTCGTCACCGAGCCGTCCTCGAAGACCTCGCGCACCGCGCGCGCGATCGTCGGCGCGATCGAGAGCACCGTGATCTTGTCGAGCTCCAGCTCGCCCGGGGTCGGCAGGGTGTCGGTGAAGACGAACTCGCTGACCTTGGAGTTCTTCAGCCGGTCCGCGGCCGGACCCGAGAGCACACCGTGGGTGGCCGTCACTATGACGTCCTCGGCACCGTGCGCGAACAGGGCGTCGGCGGCGGCGCAGATCGTGCCACCGGTGTCGATCATGTCGTCGACCAGGACACAGACCCGGCCCTTCACATTGCCGACGACCTCGTGGACGGTCACCTGGTTGGCGACGTCCTTGTCACGGCGCTTGTGCACGATGGCCAGCGGGGCGTCCAGCCGGTCGCACCAGCGGTCGGCGACCCGCACGCGGCCCGCGTCCGGGGAGACGATCGTCAGCTTCGAGCGGTCGACCTTGGCACCGACGTAGTCGGCCAGGATCGGCAGCGCGAACAGGTGGTCCACCGGGCCGTCGAAGAAGCCCTGGATCTGGTCCGTGTGCAGGTCCACGGTGAGGATGCGGTCGGCACCCGCCGTCTTCATCAGGTCGGCGACCAGACGGGCCGAGATCGGCTCGCGGCCGCGGTGCTTCTTGTCCTGGCGGGCGTACCCGTAGAACGGGACGATCACCGTGATGGAGCGGGCCGAGGCGCGCTTCAGCGCGTCCAGCATGATCAGCTGCTCCATCACCCACTTGTTGATCGGAGCGGTGTGGCTCTGGATCAGGAAGCAGTCGGCGCCGCGGGCGGACTCCTGGAAGCGGACGTAGATCTCGCCGTTGGCGAAATCGAAGGCCTTGGTCGGCACGAGACCGACACCCAGCTGGTGTGCGACCTCCTCGGCAAGCTCGGGGTGGGCGCGGCCGGAGAAGAGCATCAGTTTCTTCTCGCCGGTCGTCTTGATCCCGGTCACAGCACAGTCTCCTCAGACGTGGTCCTGGCCCCGCGCATGTGTCCCGATGTGCGACGAGCCAGCCGAAATGGGGTGAGCATCTATCACGGTACGCCGTGCTCGGCGCACCTGTTTCCGGTCAGCTTTCGCCGATGTGCTCCGAGGCGGCGGCCTGAGCCGCCTGGGCGGCGCCGCTTCCCGGTCGCTTGCGAGCCACCCAACCCTCGATATTCCTTTGCTGGCCGCGTGCGACGGCCAGCGAACCGGGCGGTACGTCCTTGGTGATGACCGAGCCGGCGGCGGTGTAGACGCCGTCCCCGACCGTGACGGGAGCCACAAACATATTGTCCGCCCCGGTGCGGCAGTGGGAGCCGATCGTGGTGTGGTGCTTGGCCTCGCCGTCGTAGTTCACGAAGACGCTCGCGGCACCGATGTTGGTGTGGTCGCCGATCGTGGCGTCCCCGACATAGCTCAGGTGCGGGACCTTGGTGCCCTCGCCGATCGTGGCGTTCTTCAGCTCCACGTACGTACCGGCCTTGGACTTGGCGCCGAGCCGGGCGCCGGGCCGCAGATAGGCGTACGGGCCGACCGTCGCGCCCGCGCCGATCTCCGCGCCGTCCGCCACCGTGTTGTCCACCCGGGCGCCCGCGCCGACCGCGGTGTCCTTGAGCCGGGAGTTCGGGCCCACCTCGGAGTCCTCGCCCAGGTGGGTGGTGCCGAGCAGCTGCGTGCCCGGGTGCACGACCGCGTCCCGCTCGTACGTCACGGTCACGTCGATCAGCGTGGACGCGGGGTCCACGACCGTCACCCCGGCCGTCATGGCCCGCTCCAGCAGTCGCAGGTTGAGCAGCCGCCGGGCCTCGGCCAGCTGGACCCGGTTGTTGATGCCGAGGATCTCGCGGTGGTCGTCGGCGACCGAGGCGCCCACCCGGTGGCCGGCCTCGCGCAGGATCGACAGGACGTCGGTGAGGTACTCCTCGCCCTGGCTGTTGTCGGTGCCGATCCTGCCGAGGGCGTCGGCGAGGAGGCGGCCGTCGAAGGCGAAGACCCCGGAGTTGATCTCCCGGATAGCGCGCTGGGCGTCGGTGGCGTCCTTGTGCTCGACGATCCCGGTGACCGCGCCGTCGGCCGGGTCGCGGACGATCCGGCCGTAGCCGGTGGAGTCGGGGACCTCGGCGGTCAGGACGGTGACGGCGTTGCCGTCGGCCGTGTGGGTGGCGGCGAGCGCGCGGAGCGTCCCGCCGGAGAGCAGCGGGGTGTCGCCGCAGACCACGATCACGGTCCCGTCGACGGAGCCGCCCAGCGCGCCGAGGCCGACGCGCACGGCGTTGCCGGTGCCCTTCTGCTCGGGCTGGTGGGCGGTGCGCAGCCGCTCGTCGACGGTGGCGAGATGCGTGCCGACCTGCTCAGCGGCGTGGCCGACGACCACGACGAGGTGTTCGGGGTCCAGCTCGCGGGAGGCGGTGACGACATGCCCGACGAGCGAGCGCCCGGAGATCTCGTGGAGGACCTTGGGAGTCTTCGACTTCATGCGGGTGCCCTCACCCGCTGCGAGGACGACGACGGCTGCCGGGCGATCGGAGCTCACGGAAATGCCCTTCGGCTTCGGGTGGTGGACACCCGAAGGATACCGGGGGGCTGTTGGGCGGGCATGGGTACGGGCCCCGACCTGCTGGCCGGGGCCCGTCATGGTGCTTCGCGGTACTCCGTGGCACCGCTTCCTGCTGCTCCCGGGGAAGGAATCGAACCCTCATTCAATGGACCAAAACCATTTGTCCTGCCATTAGACGACCCGGGATAGATCGAGCCTTATGTCCGTATTCCTTGATCGGCTCGCTTTCCGGCCTCTACTATGCCGTACCACCAGCCCTCGATGCGACGGTACAGGTCGGCGCTTTTCAGAACGCGCACCACCAGGCAACCCCGGTAGTTCTCCCCGACGTTCTTCCGGTTGGTCCTCGGGGAGTGCTTCTTGACGGACGTCTTGCCGAACGCGGAGGCCCCGGATCCGGTCAGCGCGGCCCAGAACCGCTCGGCCGACCCGATGTCGGCGGTCTCGTGGATGTGCACGTGAAAGCGGAGGCGGTCGTCGTCCACCCCCAGCAGGCGGAGCCAGGCGAGGAAGAGTTCGATCATGGCGGGGTCGCTGTTGGTGAAGGTGACCCTCTCCTGCGGCCGGTGCGGCTTGGCCTTGGTGCCCTCGGCCCAGTAGAGGCCCACCCCCAGCAGGAAGAGTTCGCGCGGGCTCATGGCGCCGATCTCGGCCGCCGCCCTCTTCTTCGTCTCTACGCGCTCCTCGTCGCGCCGCCGAAGAGTCGTTTCCCAGCCGCGCCTGGCGATGGCCGACGCCTCCTGTCGGGTCCGCTTGCGCTCCGGCTTCGGCAGGTCCCGCACCCACAGCGAGATCGAACTCTTCGAGCACCCCAGCTCCAGCTGGATCCGGTCGTACGTCATGCCCTGGCGGCGCAGCTCCCGGGCCCTCTCGCGGAGGTCGTCCCTGGCGCGCGGCCGCTTCGTCCAGTCCGGGGCCGGCTCGCCCCGGACGAGGCGGCCCAGGACGTCGTTGTTGTGGATGTGCAGCCGGTCGCGGATCTGGCGCAGGCTGAGGCCCTCCCGGCGCAGGGCGATCGCCTGTTCGCGCAGATTCTCGAAGTCGGCATATCTGCTCGTGATCTTCGTCATGCGGAGAGCGTCGTCCGGAATGCGGACGTCCGGTGCGAAAGGCCGCTCGATTCGCTATTTCAAGCGATAAGCGGCTGTTCCGCCTCCGGATGATGGCCGCCTGTGCTGCCCCGGTCACCCGGAACGGGGCCGTGGCCGCCCGTAGGGTGGATGCCATGACCGCAACGGGGGCAGATCAGGACGCGGCGGGGCCGGCCCCCCGCGGCTACTGGTGGTGGGAGCGGCGGCGCAGTGCCGCCCTGGACGTGGGGCTCGGGATCCTCTCGGCGCTGGAGTGCGCGCTGGAGGGGGTGGATTTCGCCGGGGACGCCGGGCTGCCGGTGCCGGTGGGGGTGCTGTTCGGACTGCTGGTGGGGTCGGTCCTGGTGCTGCGGCGGCGCTGGCCGATCGCGGTGGTGCTGGTGGCGATCGCCACGGCGCCGGCCGGGATGGCGTTCCTGATGGGGCTGGTCGGCCTGTACAGCCTGGCCGCCTCGGAGGTGCCGCGCCGGATCACCGCCGTGCTGACCGGGATGTCCTTCGCGGGCTCGTTCATCGTGACGTACGTACGGCTGCGCCAGAACGTGGCGGAGCAGGCGGACTTCGGCCCCGGCGACTGGTACGTACCGCTGATCTCGCTGTTCATGTCGCTCGGGCTGACCGCCCCGCCCGTGCTGCTCGGCCTCTACATAGGGGCCCGGCGGCGGCTGATGGAGAGCCTGCGGGAGCGGGCGGACTCGCTGGAGCGGGAGCTGTCGCTGCTCGCGGACCGGGCCGAGGAGCGGGCCGAGTGGGCGCGTGCGGAGGAGCGGCACCGGATCGCGCGGGAGATGCACGACGTGGTCGCCCACCGGGTCAGCCTGATGGTGGTGCATGCCGCCGCGCTCCAGGCGGTCGCGCCGAAGGACCCCGCGAAGGCGGTGCGGAACGCGGCGCTGGTCGGGGACATGGGGCGGCAGGCGCTGACGGAGCTGCGCGAGATGCTCGGGGTGCTGCGGGCGGGTGAGCCGGTGACGTCCCGCCCGGCCGGGGTGCCGTTGGCCTCGGTCGGTCAGGCGGCGGCGGCCGCGGCTGCCGGCGCCACGGAGGACGGGCCGCGGCTGCGTGAGGTGGAGGCCCTGGTGGGGCAGTCCCGGGCGGCGGGGATGACGGTGGAGCTGTCGGTGGACGGCGAGGCGCGCGCGTATCCGCCCGAGGTCGAGCAGACGGCGTACCGGGTGGTGCAGGAGGCGTTGACCAACGTGCACAAGCACGCGGCGGGTGCCAGGACCTGGGTGCGGCTGGCGCACCGGGGCGCGGAGGTCGCGATGCAGGTGGAGAACGGTCCGTCGGACGCGGCGACGGCGGACGCGGGGCTGCCGAGCGGCGGGAACGGGCTGGTCGGCATGCGGGAGCGGGTGCTGGGGCTGGGCGGGGTCTTCGTCTCGGGGCCGACGGACGCGGGCGGCTTCCGGGTGTCGGCGGTGCTGCCGGTCGAGGGCTCGGCGGCCTGATCCCCGGTTTTCGGGGTCCGGGGCGGTACGGGTCCCCGGTTCGGTGTCCGGGGCGGTACGGGTTCGGCGGCCCGGCGGCCTGATCCCGGTTCGGGGGCGGGATCAGGCCGGGGTCCGGGGCGGTCCGGGGTCCGGGGGCGAGGGCCGGTACCGGACCGCGGGGCGGCTCAGCCCGGGATCAGGCGTTCCGGCTGGATGCCCGAGACGAGGGTGGCCAGCGCCTGGTCGATGTCCGGGCCGAGGTACCAGTCGCCGGTGTGGTCGATGCTGTAGACGCGGCCCTCGGCGTCGATCGCCAGCACGGCCTGTCCGTCGCCCTCCTCGCCCAGCGGGCTGATCTCGGTCTCCAGGGCCCGGCCGAGGTCGCCGAAGGTGCGGGCCAGATGGAGCCCGCTCAGCGGGTCGATGCGTACGGAGGCGGGCGCGATCTGGCGGCCCGGGGCGGAGGCGGTGATGCGCAGCCCGCCGAATTCGGCCCACGCCTCCACGGCGGCCGGGAACACCGCGTGCCGGTGACCGGCGGGGGAGGTGTGCGAGCTCAGCGCGTCGGCCCATTCCTCGGCCTGGCGGATGTCCCAGCGGCCCGGTTCCCAGCCGGCGGCGCGCAGGGCGGCGTCCACGGAGACGGGGAAGCGGGTGGTGGTGTTCCGGTCGCGTCCCGCGGGGCCCGTCTGTGCGGGGAGGTCGGTTCGGTCGTGCATCGGCGTGCGGTCAGCCCTTCTCGGCGGTGGTCGCGGCCGTGGGCGTCGTCAGGTCGACGGGGCGTACGCCGAAGTGGGCGAGCATGGCCGTGCAGGAGCGGCACGGGGGCGCGTAGCTGCCGTGCATGGGGTCGCCGTCCTCGCGGATGCGCCGCGCGGTGAGCCGGGAGTGCTTGAGCGCGCGCCGGGCCTCGCCGTTGGTCAGCGGCTTGCGCTGGGCGCGCTTGGAGCGGGTGGACTCGGCGGCGGTGAGCTGCCGGGAGAGGAGTATCGCTTCGGGGCAGCGGCCGGTGAAGCGTTCGCGCCGACCGCTGGGGAGGGTGTCGAGGAAGTCCTGGACGAGCGGGTGCAGCACGGGGGGCAGATCGCCCTTGCCCGCGGTGCAGGTGAGTGTTTCGCCGCGTACGGAGAGCGCTGCCGCGACCGCGGGCAGGATGCCGTCGCGGCGGTGGAGCAGCCGGGGTGTCCGGCCGCCTTCGGTGCTGCTCCAGCTGAGGCGCGGATCTCCGGATGTGACTGTTTGTGTTGTGTGCATTGGTGCTTTCCCTCCCGTGCCGGCAGCGGTAGCTGCGCGATGTGCACGCCCCCGAGTTGCGGTGACAGCCTGCCAAATGTCCGGGCTGGTGTGGAAGCTGGGGCGGTGAAACGTGCCTTCGTGTCGCGGGCCGAACGGCTTTGTGGCGTGCGTCGGGTGGGCTTCGCGGCGCGTGTCCGCACCGGGCGCGTCGCTCGTCCGTCACGTCGTTGTGACGGTTGGTGACGGTTGTGGGGAGGGCCGCGTAGGACAGGTCACATGGGCGGGACCCGCCCTTGCGTCACCGCATAGGCTGTGCGCGGACCGCCGCCCTCGGGCGGGCCGGGTCCTCACCAGCCAGACGCAGCAGGGGGCAACCGCCATGACGACAGGTCGGCTCGGGCAGCAAGCCGCGCCACCGAACGCGGCCTACGCCGGGCAGCTCGTGCATTTCCCGGACCCGGTCCGGGCGTCCCGCCACTCCGGTGGTGTGCGCATGGACGGGAACGGCAGCCCGGTCTTCACGCCGTACGCGCGTGCCGCCGCCGAGATCGCCGAACCGCCGCAGGGCTTCGGGGTCGATGAGCTGCGGCTCACCGACTACGTCTCGGCGAACGCGGCGCTGGCGGCGAGCGGCCACGAGCTGTGGGACACCATTCCGGCGGTCGCCACTCCGCACGGCTGGACCTGGCACCACGTGCCCGGCGGCCGGCGGATGGAGCTGGTCCCGGTCGAGGTGAAGGCGTTGCTGCGGCACCACGCGGGGCTGGCCGGTACGGCCGTGGACCACAACAAGCGGGGCACCCGCCCGTTGCAGGAGACCCGGCCCGCGCACTTCCGGCTACCGAAGGGTGCCGTGGCGGTGAGCGAGTCGCAGGTCCTGGGCGTGGAGGAGGACCTCGGTTACCGGCTGCCGGGGGCGTACCGCTCGTTCCTGAAGGCGGCGGGCGGTTCGGCGCCGGTCGGCGCGGCGCTCGACGCGGAGCTGGGGCTCCTGGTCGACCAGCCGTTCTTCACGGTGCGCGAGCAGGCCGGGGTGAACGACCTGGTGTACGTCAACAAGTGCCTGCGCGATCACCTCACCAAGGATTTCCTGGGCGTCGGTTTCGTCCAGGGCGGC
Source organism: Streptomyces sp. NPDC056347 (assembly GCF_042262625.1). NCBI lineage: Bacteria > Bacillati > Actinomycetota > Actinomycetes > Kitasatosporales > Streptomycetaceae > Streptomyces > Streptomyces sp. NPDC056347. Next base: position 36,302 of record NZ_JBHJQP010000057.1, read on the forward strand.
ATCATCGCGGTGAAGGTGCGGGGCAACGGTGTGGGTTCGGTGTGGTTCTGCGCCTACGACGACGCCCGGGACCAGGACGGCTGGAACGTGCAGGACCGGGTGGACCGGCTGCTGCTGCCGTGCGGTGCGGATTTCGACGCCTTCCTCCAGCGGCTGGCGGGCAACCCGCCGGAGCTGGAGACCGTGGCGAACCTGATGGTGGACGGTGGCTTCGCGCGGGCCGTCCCGGTGGAGGGGTGAGCGCGATGGTGACCTTTGCGCAGGCGCAGGAGCGCGCGGACGAGTGGATCAACGGTGACGTCCCGGCGTACCAGCACCGCGAGGTGCGGGTGCGGGAGTTCGAGCTGGGCTTCGTGGTGTGGGGCGAGGACCGTGCGGAGGGCCCCGTCTCGGACGGAGGCCGCCAGCGGCTGGTCATCGCCCGGGACAGCGGTGAGGCCACGCTGTGGCCGGGGCTGCCGGTGGGCGAGGTGATCCGGCGGTACGAGGAGGAGTACGGCGTGCGGGCCGCGGCCGCCGCAGGCGCTCCGGAGCCGCCGCAGCGGATCGACCTGAACCAGACGTCGTTCCTGCTGAGCCCCCCGGAGTGGCTCCAGGAAGCGGCCGACAAGCTGGGCATCCCGGATCACCGCGCGGGCGCCGCGCCGTCGTCCGCCCCTGCTGCCCCGGCCCCGCCGCCGGCCCCGTCAGCCCCGTCAGCCCCGGCCGCCCCGCCGGCCGCGCCCGTTCCGGGTTCGCAGGCCGTTCCGGGTTCGCAGGGCGTTCCGGGTTCGTGGGGCGGGCAGGTCGCGTACGAGCCGACCGCCAACGACGGCGTTCCGGCGGCCCCGCCTGCGGCTCCGCAGGGCGTGCCGGACGGGGCGACCCCGTGGACCGGTACGGACACGAACACGGCCACGGACTCCGCCGACGCGGAGGTGCCGCTGCCCGCCACGGTGTTCGCGCCGCCGCTCTCGGGTGCCGATGACGAGAACACCCCGCCGCCGGTGGTTCCGGCCGACGCGCCGACCGCCCTGATGTCGGGGGGCAGTCAGCTGCCCCGGACCGCGTTGGTGCCGGACCTGTCGTCGGCCCCGGGCGCGCCGGGGGCTCAGGCGCCGGGTGCGCCGGGGGTTCCGGGTGCTCCGGGTGGCGGTGGCATCGCCGACGCGACCACCGGCAAGGCCACCGTGGCTCCGCGTGGCGGTGCGCCGACCCCGCCGCCTCCGGGCGCTCCGGGCGTTCCCGGTGCCCCGGTACCGCCGCCTTCGGGGCCGGGTGCGCCCGGCGCTCCGGCGGGTGGGTACCTGCCGACCCAGCTCGCCCCCCAGATCGGTTCGCCCGGCGCGCCGGTGCCTCCGCCCGGTCCGCCCGGTGCTCCGGGTGCGCCTGGTGCTCCGGTGCCTCCGCCTCCGCCGTCTGGTTCGACGCCGCCTCCGGGTGGTGGGGTGCACCATGCCGCGACGATGCTGGCGGATCCGAGCATGGGTGGCCCCGGTGGCGTACGGCCTCCCGGTGCTCCGGGTGCGCCTGGTGCTCCGGTGCCTCCGCCTTCGCCGCCTGGTTCGACGCCGCCTCCGGGTGGTGGGGTGCACCATGCCGCGACGATGCTGGCGGACCCGAGCAT
>NZ_JBHJQP010000057.1:38006-43145 GCF_042262625.1 Streptomyces sp. NPDC056347
CGGTGCTCCGGTGCCTCCGCCTTCGCCGCCTGGTTCGACGCCGCCTCCGGGTGGTGGGGTGCACCATGCCGCGACGATGCTGGCGGACCCGAGCATGGGCGGCCCCGGCGGCATTCAGCCCCCCGGCCCGCCCGGCCCTCCCGGAGCCCCCGGCCCCGTACCGCCGCAGGGTCCGCACACCCCGCCGCCCCCCGCGTACGGCTACCCGCAGCAGCCCCCGTCCGGCCAGCCGACCGTCGGCCCCGGCTACCAGGCCGTGCTGCGGTACCGCGCGCCCGACGGCAGCGAGCAGCAGCTGATCCGCCGCTCGGCGCCGGGCACCCCGCACCCCGAGTGGCAGATGCTGCACGAGCTGCGGGCGATGAACGTCCCGCCGCAGCAGGTCATCGAGCTCCACACCGAGCTGGAGTCCTGCGAGCTGCCCGGTGGGTACTGCGCCCGCATGATCCGGGAGACCTGGCCGCAGGTGCGGATCACCAGCGTCGCCCCGTACGGCACCGACCACGCCAGCCGCCAGCAGGGCATGCAGCACCTCCTCACCCACCAGGGTGAGCTGCACCAGGTGGCGGACGGCCCGGCCCGGCCCGCGCCGGTGCGGGCTCCGCTGCCGCAGATGCCGCCCGCGCCCGCGGTGCCGCCGGAGGTGATCGCGGAGGAGCTGCTGCAGAGCTTCGGGCCTCAGGGCATCCTCCGCTTCGACCAGCGCGCGGTCTCCCGCCAGGGCGTGCCCGAGGCCGTGGCCCGCACTCTGGTCTGGGCCGGGCTGCCCGCCGATTTCGGGCCGTTCTTCTGGGCGCAGCCGGGCCAGCCGGTGGTGCCGACGCTGGGCGAGCTGGCCCAGCAGCGCCAGGTGCAGGCCGCGCCCGACGCGGGCTCGTACCTGGTCATGGGGTCCGACTTCGGCCGGGCGCTCTGTGTCCAGTACGGGACGGCGAACATCGTGGCCGTGCCCGTCGAGGCGGGTCCGGGCGGACAGTCGGTGCCGCCGCAGTTCGTGAACACCGGGCTGCCGGAGTTCCAGCGTTCGATGGCGCTGCTCGGCCGGATGTGGCGGCTGCGCTTCGGGCTCAACCCGGAGCAGGCGGGCCGCTGGACGGTCGACTTCCAGGCCCAGCTGGTGGCGCTGGACGCGGCGGCGCTGGCGTCGCCGGAGAGCTGGTGGTCCGTCCTGCTCGAACAGATGTGGGATGGCCTGATCTGACCTCTCGGGGTTCTGCGGGGCTCCGCGCACGGCGTCCGGTTCCCGGAAGGGGGCCGGGCGCCGTGCTCTGTGATGCCTGTCGCTTCTGTCTGTAAAGCAGATGATCGATTCCGACTTCTAGCCTGATTTGCCGCATCCTTGACCTGTCGCTGATGGTCGGAGAGTCGGAAAGAGGCTTCACGCATGAGTTCTGTACCGGTGTCCGCGCACGGCTTCGTCGGGATCGGTGTACGGGGACGGGGCTACCGCCCGGATCAGGTGGACCGGGCGGTGTCCGCGCTCTCGGCGGAACGTGACGAGGCGCTCGCCGAGGTGGACCGGCTGACCGCGCTGGTGGGCGAGCTGTCGGCGGAGTCGGTCCGGCTGGCCGAGGTCGTCGCCACCCTCGCCCCGCAGAACTACGAGTCACTGGGCGAGCGGGCCCAGCGGATCCTGGCCCTCGCCACGAGCGAGGCGGAGAGCGTACGGGGCGCCGCCCAGGAGGAGGCGCAGGCGCTGCGCGAGGCGGCGGAGACGGCTGGGCGTGAGCTCCGCGCCGCGGCCGCGAAGGCGGCCGAGGCGGTACGGGCCGAGGCCGTCGCGCACGCGGACGGAACGCTGACGGCCGCGCGGGAGACGGCCGACGGCACGGTCACCGAGGCCCGCGAGGAGGCTGCCGGGGTACGGGAGAAGGCGGGCGTCATGATGGCGGAGACCGTCCAGCGCACCGCCAGCGTCCTCACCCACCAGGAGCAGGAGCACGCGGAGCGCCTGAAGACGGCCGAACGCGAACACGCCGACGCCGAGACCGAACAGACGGCCCGTCACGACGAGCTGACCGAACAGGCCGAGGCCCGGCTGGCGGAGGCCCGGCGAGCCCTCGCGCGGACCGAGGAAGCCGCACGGCACGGCCAGGAGGACGCCGAGGCGCGCGCCGCGGAACTGATCGCGGAGGCCAGGGTCCGCGAGGAGCGGGTGGTGCGGGAGACGGAACGCGTCGTGCGCGAGCACGACGAGGGCCGCGAGCAGCTCCACGCGCACATGGCCCACGTACGCAACTCCCTCGCCGCTCTCACCGGCCGCGTCACCGCCCCGGACAACTGACCGCCGGCCGCGCGGCGGCGGCGAGGGGGAGACGGGGGGAACCGGCATGGGCGGATTCGGCGTTCCGGCTTACGGGACGGCCGCGGGCTTTCTACGCTGGACCGGCCATGTCCGGGACGAAACCTTCTGAGGGGCTGCTGCGGTGAGCGCTGAGATCGTGGAGCTGGTGGAACAGGCGGGGCCGTACGTCACGGCGGCCGTGGGCGCGTACGGCGTGGGGGTGCTGACCCGTGCGGAAGATGCGGCGGTGGACGCGACGGCGAATCTGGGGCGGCGCATTCTGCGGGCGGTGTGGAGCCGGCGCGGTGACGGCGGCCGGGGGGAGCTGGAGGCGGCGGTGGCGGATGTGGAAGCCGATCCGGCGGACGGGGACGCGGCGGCGGCGCTCCGGCAGCAGATCAAGCGCGCTCTGCGGGAGGACGCCGAACTGCTGGCGGAGCTGGCCGGGCTGATGCCCGCATCCGGCACGACGGTGAACGTGACGGCGTCGGGTGAGCGTTCCATCGCCGCCCAGAACATCACCACGGCCGTCACCGGGGACAACGTGACGATCGAGCTGTGACCGGGAGCGCCGCGGAGGCCGCAGGGCCCCGGTCGATCGCCGCGAGCGGTGACGTCGGTGTGGCGGTGACCGGGGACGGCGCCCGGGTGGTGACGCTGCCCGCGGAGGCGGTGGAGTGGGTGCGCCGGGTGGAGGCTCCGCCGGGCGCGGGGAATCTGCCGGGTTCGGCGTCGGGTGTGTTCGTGGGCCGCGAGGACGAACTGGCGCGCCTGCACGCCCTGTTGACCGTGAACGGCGAGGCGGCGGTCACCCAGGTGCCGGGGGTGGGGGCGGTCCATGGCCTGGGCGGGATCGGAAAGAGCACCCTGGCCCTGCATTACGCCCACACCCACCGCCGCGCCTACACGGTGGTGTGGTGGCTCAACGCCTCGAGCACCGAGCAGATCGTCGCGGGCCTGGCCGCCCTCGCGGCGCATCTGTGCCCGGAGTGGGCCGGGGACACGGATGTGTCCGAACGGGCGGCGCGGGCGATCCTGTGGTTGCAGTGGCATCCGGGCTGGCTGCTCGTCCACGACAACGTCGAGGACCCCCGCGACCTGCGCCACTACCTCGGCGCCCTCCCCGATGGCCATCACCTGGCCACCAGCCGTACGGGGACGGGCTGGCACAGCATCGCCCCCGCCATGCCGCTCGGCCTCCTGGACCCGGAAGCGGCCGCCGACCTTCTCTGCTCCCTGGCCCTGGGCTCGCACCCCACTCCGCAGCAGCGTGCGGAGGCCGCGGCCCTGGCCGCCGTGCTCGGCCACCTTCCCCTGGCGCTGGAGCAGGCGGGCGCGTACCTCTACGAGACGGGCACCCGGTTCGCCGAGTACCGGTCGATGCTCGGCGAGGTCATCGACACCGCCACCGGCGGGATCGACCCCGAGCGCACCATCGCCCGTATCTGGCACCACACCCTCACGGTCGTCGAGGGCCGCGACCCACGGGCGATCACGCTTCTCGAGGCGATGGCCTGGCTGGCCCCGGACGCCATTCCCCGCACCCTCCTCGCCCCGCTCTGCCCGAACGTGCGCGAGCTCGGCGAGGCGCTGGGGGTCCTGCACGCCTACAACATGCTCACCTTCAGCGCCGACCGCCAGACCGTCGGCGTCCACCGCCTCGTCCAGACCGTCCTGCGCCACCAGCAGCTCACCACCGCGACCGGCGCCGACGCCGTGCCTCCCGGCCGCCGGAACGCCGAACACCTCCTCGATCAGGCCATCCCCGAAGAGGAGGCCCCCGACCAGGAGTTCGAGCGCCTCCTGCCCCACGCCACCGCGCTGGCCGAAACCACTCCGCCCCACCCGCCGGCACCGGCGAGGACCGTCAGCGCCTGGCAGGCCGTGGCCCGGTACCTGAACCGCCAGGGGCGCGATGCCCACGCCGTCCCCCTGCGCGCGGCCGTTCTCGCCCGGTCCGAGCAGGTGCTGGGCGACACCCACGCCGACACCCTGGTCGCCCGAAGCTGGCTGGCCAGGGCCCATAAAGCGGCCGGTGACCTCGACCGTGCCGTCCCGCTCTACGAGAGAACGCTGGCCCAGCGCGAGCAGCTGCTGGGCGACCTCCACCCCGACACCCTGGCCAGCCGCAACAACCTTGCCTGGGCGTGCTGGTCCATGGGCGACTACACCCGCGCCATCGCGTTGCACGAGATCACGCTGGAGCAACGCGAGCGGGTGCTGGGCGATACCCACCCCAGCACCCTGACCAGTCGTAACGGCCTCGCCTGCGCCTACGATTCGGCCGGGTACCTCGCCCGCGCCATCCCGCTGTACGAGGCCACGCTGGAGCAACGCGAGCGGGTCCTGGGCGACCTCCACCCCAGCACTCTGATCAGCCGCAACAACCTGGCCTACGCCTACAGCTCGTCCGGCGACCTCGACCGTGCCATCGAACTGCACGAGGCCACGCTGGCCCAGCGCACGCGGGTGCTGGGCGACGCCCATCCGCGAACCCTGATCAGCCGCAACAACCTCGCCGGCAGCTACCGGGCGGCCGGTGACCTCGACCGCGCCATCCCTCTGTACGAGCGCACCGTCACCCAGTCCGAGCAGACGCTGGGACCGGACCACCCCGACACCCGGCGCCGACGCAGGAACCTCGCTTCCGCCCGCCGTGCCGCGGCAGCGGCCCGGGAGAGCGGGGACGTTTCACGGGACCCGGGTTCCGGGACCCGGTAAGGGGGCGGCTCACTCTTTCGTGGGTGTGGCAGGGGGTGTGGGGCCGGGTCCCGAGCTTCGGGTTTCGGGGGTCGGTCTTCGGGGGCCGGGATTCGAGCGGTGTGTTCCAACCGGGGGGTGACCGGGGGTGGTTG
>NZ_JBHJQP010000058.1:0-43044 GCF_042262625.1 Streptomyces sp. NPDC056347
GTCCGGTCCTCGGTGCGCACGTTCCGGCCGGGACACCCCCGGCAGGACGCCACCGCCGAAGGGGACACACGTGTTCAGATCTTCGCTTTCATGTCGGCCGGCCCGCGTGACCCGTACCGCCGCCGCCGTCACCGGGATCGCCCTCGCCGGGCTCCTGTTCGGTGCCCCCGCCGCCCTCGCCGCCCCCGGGACCTCGGCGGACCAGCCGCGCCCCGCACGCGTCGACCCGCAGGTCTGCGACGGCCTGGAGGCGATCCTCGCCGGTCTCCCGGTCTCCGTGCCGATCCCGGTGTGCAAGCTGGTCAACGGCTGGGACTAGGACCGTCGGTGATGCGGTTCCAGCTGCTCGGACCCCTGACCCTCGCCGACGGACCCGAAGCCGTGGTGCTCCAGCCGTCGAAGCCGACCATCCTGCTGGCCGCGCTCCTCCTTCGCGCCAACTCCGTCGTCTCCGCCGACTACCTCCAGCGGGCCGTGTGGGGCGAGGAACAGCCGGCCACCGCCAAGGCCGCGCTCCAGACCTGTGTGCTCCGGCTGCGCAGGCTCTTCGCCAAGCACGGCGTGACCGAGACGACCATCGAGGCGGTCCCCGGCGGCTACCGGATCACCGCCGAACCGCACACCCTCGACCTGCTCGGCTTCCGGGAGCAGGTGCGCCGCGCCGTCCTGCTCTCCCACGACCCGGAGTCGGAACTCCTCGCGCTGAAGGACGCCCTGGCGCTGTGGCAGGGCGCGCTGCTCGCCAACGTACGCTCCGACGTCCTGCACCGCGACGAGGTGCCGCGCCTGGCCGAGGAGCGGCTGCGCAGCGTGGAACGGGTCTGCGACCTGCTGCTGGGGCTCGGTCGCCACGGTGAGGCGCTCGTCGAACTGTGGACCGCTACGCGCGTATACCCCGGGCACGAGCGGCTCCACGAGCAGCTGATCGAGGCGCTGTACCGCACCGGGCGGCAGACCCAGGCGCTCGCCGAGTACCGCCGGATCAAGGGGTTCCTGCTGGACGAGCTGGGAGTGGACCCCTCGCCCGCCCTCCAGCAACTGGAACTCGCCATCCTGCGCGGCGAGGACCTCGGCCCCGGGGCGGGCGTGGTGGAGGGCGTGGTCGTTCCGGCCGGAGAGCCGGTGCCGGTGCCGGTGCCGGTTGCCAGGCCGGTGCCGTCGCACGAGGTGTCCGTGGTGCGCGACGGTACGCCCGCGGCCGCCAGGGTCCCCGCGGCAGCGGCGCCCCGGCCGGTGCCGGACTTCACCGGGCGGGAGGCCGAGACCGCCGCGATGACCGCCCGGCTCACCGCGTACGCCGCCGGCACCGGGGCCGACACCGACCGGCAGCCGCCCATCATCCTGGTGTCGGGGGCACCCGGCGTCGGCAAGTCGGCCCTCGCCCACCACGTCGCCCACCTGGTGCGCGACGCCTTCCCCGGCGGGCGGACGGTGGTGCCGGCGACCCGCGCGGACGGCGAGGCCCGCCCCGCCGCCGACCTCGCCGCCGAGACGTACGCGGCCCTCGGGGCGGGCACCGACGGAAGCGGTGGCGGCGGCACGGGCGGCGGGCGGGTGCTGCTCGTGCTCGACGACGTCGTCGACGCCGACCAGGTACGCCCGCTGCTGCCCGCCGTCGCCCAGGCCCGGGGCGCGGTGATCGTCACCAGCCGGATGGGGCTGGCCGGGCTCGTCGCCACGCACGGCGGCTGGGTGCACCGGCTCACGGTGTTCACCGCGGCCGAGGCGCACGCCCTGCTGGTCTCCGTCCTCGGCGCCGAACGCGTCGAGCCGGAACCGGAGGCGGCCCGCCTGCTCGCCGGGCTGTGCGGGCACTTACCGCTGGCGCTGCGCATCCTGACGGCCCGGCTGCTCACCCGCCCCGCGCTCTCGCTCGGCGACGCCGTCGACTGGCTCGGCGACGACCCGCTGGCCCGGCTCGCCCTCCCCGACTCCCCGAGCCTGTCCGTCACCGCCGTCCTCGACGGGGCGCTGGCCCGGCTCGACCCGAGGCTCGCCGAGGCGTTCCACCGGGCCGCGACCGGCACCGGGCCCTCCTTCACCGCCGACGACGTCCCCGGCACCACCGAGGCGGTCCTGGAACGGCTCGCCGACGCCGGGCTGCTGGAGGACGGCCCGCCCGGCCCGTACCGCGTCCACGAACTGCTCCGCACCCACGCACGAAGAACCGACCAGGAACGCTCCCGCCGCACAGAGAAGGTGTGACCCCCATGGCCGAGACCGCCGCCACCACCGAGCGCGCCCCCGACGCCGTGCCGACGGCCGACCCCGCCGCACCGGCCCCCGCCGCTTCGGCTTTCGACACACTGGCCGGGACCCGGCCCCGCATCCGCCGCGACGTGCTGTTCACCGAGACGCCCGGCGGGGTCCTCTTCCACAACGCCGACGGCGGTTTCCACCTGGCCGGGCGCACCGCCTACCGCTTCGCCTCCCTCGTCGTGCCCCACCTGACCGGCCACCACCGCCTCGCCGACCTCTGCGCGGGCTTCGGCCCCGCCCAGCGCGCGATGGCCGCGGAACTCGTCAAGACGCTCTACGCCCGCGACTTCGCCCGCGACGTGCCCGAACCGGCCACCGGACCGGCCCCGGTCGACGACGACGTGGCCGAGCGCTTCGCCGCCCAGATCGCCTACATCGACCACTACACCGACCGGGCGCCGGAGCGCTTCGCCCGCTTCCGCGCCACCCGGGTCGCCGTACTCGGCGACGACGAGACCGCCCGCTGGTGCGCGCTGAGCCTGCTGCGCAACGGGTGCGTGCGGATCGGCACGAGCACGGCGTTCGACGACGTCACCGCCGAGGCGGACCGGGCCTCCGCGCACGCCGCCCGGATCACCACCGGTGCCGGTGCGGGCAATGGCGACGGCGACGGTGACGGCTGGGCGGCGCTGGACGGCTACGACGTCGTCGTGGTGACCGGTGCCGGGGCCGGGCCGCGCACCCACCGGCTGCTGGCCGCCGGGGTGCCCGAGGGCCGGACCCTGATCCCCGCCTGGCGGTTCGCCGAGCGTCTGGTGGTGGGCCCGCTGTCCACCGCCGCCTCCACCGGCTGCTGGTCCTGCGCCGCGCTGCGGCTGGGCGGCAACGCGGACGCGGGCGCGGCGGCCGAGCTGTGGAGCGAGGCGGCGGGGGCGGCGGTGGCCGCCACGGACACCGTGGGCGGGCCGGTCGCCGCGATGGTGGGGAACCTGCTGGGGTACGAGATCTTCCGGCTCACCACGGGCGCGCTGCCCGCCGAGACCGACCGCCAGGTCCTGATCCAGGACCTCGACTCGCTGGACGTCGTGGCCGAACCGGTCGCCCCGCACCCCCGCTGCGCGCGCTGTGCGCGGCTGGACGCCCGGGAGCCCGCCGGCGTGCTCCCGGACGGCCTGGCCCTGCCGGTCACCGCGACCGTGGAGACCGCCCGCGACGCGGAGGAGCTGGTCGACGAACTGAACCGGATCAGCACGGCGATGGTCCGCCCGCACACCGGGATCTTCCGGAGCTGGGACGACGAGGCGCTGACCCAGACCCCGTTGAAGCTCAGCCGGGTCGAGGTGGCCCTCGGCGCCGGGCATCGGCGCCGGATCGCCGCCTTCGACGTGCACCACCTGGCGGGGGCGCGGATGCGGGCCCTGTACGCGGCGGCGAGCGCGTACGTCGCACACGTGGTGCCGGCCGCCGGGGCGGACGAGGAGGGAGCGGCGGGCCGGGTGTTCGGCCCCGACGCGCTGACCACCGGCGGCGGCACCGGTGCGGTCCCGGACACCTGGACCACCGTCGCCTCGCTGACCGGCGGGGCGGCGGCCCGGGTCCCCGCCGCGGCCGTGCGGCCCTTCGGCCCGGACAACCGGGGCGGGGCGCACCTGGCGACGGCGGCCGGTTCGGGCGCCGGGGCCGACGCACGGGAGGCGGCGGGCACCGGCCTGATGTCCGCGCTGGCCCACGACGCCCTGCTGCGGGCGGTGCGCGGCGCCACCGAGGTCCGCCCGGTCGCGGCCGACGGCGACGATCCCGAGCTGGTGTTCCTGCTGAAGTCGGCCGCCAACCTGGACCTCGCGGTCGAACTGCTGGACCTGGGCGAGCCGGCGCGCACCACCGCCCACGTGGTGCTGGCCCGTGAGGCGGAGGGCGGGAGCGCCCGGGGCCGCTGGGCGGCCGGCACGGGACTCTCGCGCCGGGCGGCGGCCTGCGCGGCGCTGCGGGACCTGCTCGGGCAGGCACAGCTGGCCGCCGAGGACCCGGACGGCCCGGTGGACACCGGGGACCCGCTGGTGCGGGACCTGGCGGCGGCGAGCATCGTGGTGGCCGGGGCACCGGTCGCGGTGGACGGGCCCGGCACCACCTTCGACGCGGTGCTGGACGCGCTGCGGGCGGCGGGCCGGGACGCCCTGTACCTGCCGACGACCCCGGCCGACCTCGCCGCGGGCGGCATCAGCACCGCCCGGGTGCTGCTCACCGTGGACGGCGCGGTGACGGACGCCGACGGTGACGGTGCCGTGGCGGACGCGGAAGGCGGAGCGTCGGGGGCAGCCGGTGTAGCGCCGGCCGCCGACGGCGGCACCGGGAAGGCGGGCGGCACCGATGCCCGTTGACACCCCGGTCCGGGAGGCCCCCGTACTGTCCCGGACCGCGCACGCCCTCGCGGCGGCGCTCCGGGAGGCGCTGGCCCGGCACGGCACCCCGCCGCCGCTGGACGTGGCCCCGCTCGGAGTGCGCGACGCCTTCGCCGATGTGCTGGAGGCGGCGGACACGTACGGCGGGCGCGGTGACGACGCCGTACCCGTGCGGTTCTACGGGCGGCACGCGGTCGTCGGCCCCTTCCCGGCGGAGGCCGGAACACCGGGCTGCGCACGGTGCCTGGAGCGGCGCTGGCAGGCGGTCCGCTCCGTAGCCCTGCGCGAGGCACTGGAACTGGGCTCCGGCACCCGGGCGGCCGGGGAGTCCCCGTATCCCGCGCCCTTCGCCGTGCACGCCCTGGCCGGGCTCGTCGCCGCCCGGCTCGCCGGGGCCGGTCCGCGCACCGGCGGCCGCCCGGCCGTCCACCTGGTGGACCTGGAGACCCTGACGGTCCGCCACTACCCGCTCGTCCCCGACCCCGAGTGCCCGCGCTGCGCCACCGGTGAACGGGACACCGCCGAGGCGGCCGAACTCGTGCTGCGCCCCGCGCCCAAGCGCCGCCCCGGCGGCTTCCGGGTCCGGGACATCGAGGCGTACGACCTGCCGGTCGAGCCCTACGCCAACCCGGTGTGCGGCTCGCTCGGCCCGTCCGTCGTCCAGGACGTCTCCTCCACCTCCACCTCCGCGACCATCGGCTGCTTCTCGATGCGCTCGGGGGAGTACCTGCGCGAGACGTTCTGGGGCGGCCACGCCGACACGTACGCCGAGTCCATGCGGATCGGGGTGCTGGAAGGGCTGGAGCGGTACGCGGGCATGCGCTCCCGGGCCAAGAGGGCCGGCACGACCGACTCGCTGAACGCCCTGCGGGCCCGCGGCGAGCACGCGCTCGACCCCCGGGTCTGCGGGCTGTACTCGGACGCCTTCCACCGGGCCAACCCCCGCGTCGTCCCCTTCGCCCCGGACCGGCCGATCCCCTGGGTCCAGGGCTGGTCGCTGCGCGACGGGCGCGCGGTCCTGGTGCCGGAGATCCTGGCGTACTACCACGCCCCCGGGCTGGAGAACCGGTTCGTCCAGGAGAGTTCCAACGGCTGCGCCTCCGGCGGCTGCCTGGAGGAGGCCGTCTACTTCGGGCTGATGGAGGTCGTCGAGCGCGACGCCTTCCTGCTCGCCTGGTACGGGCGGGCCGCGCTGCCGGAGATCGACCCGGCCACCAGCCGCCGCCCCGCCACCCGGCAGATGATCGACCGGCTGGAGATGTACGGCTACGAGGCCCGTTTCTTCGACACCCGGATCACCTTCCCGGTCCCGGTCGTCACCGGGGTCGCGGTCCGCCGCGACGGCGGGACGGGCCTGATGTGCTTCGGCGCCGGGGCCGGGCTCGACCCGGAGGCGGCGCTCGCCGGGGCGCTCTGCGAGATCGCCACCGACGCCGTCAACCTGCCCCACCGCACCGAACGCGACCGGGACCGGCTGAGCGCCATGGCCGCCGACTTCGACCGGGTCGAGGCACTCCACGACCACCCGCTGGTCTACGGACTGCCCGGGATGGGCCACCACGCCGACTTCCTGCTCGGCGCCCCCGGCGCTCCCCGCCCGCCGAAGCGCTCCTTCGCCGAGCTGTACGGGAACGGGTCGGCGCTGCCGGTCTCCGACGACCTGCGCACGGACCTGAACCGGTGCGTGGACGCCGTCACCGCTGCCGGATTCGACGTGATCGTCGTCGACCAGACCATGCCCGAACAGCGCGGACTCGGCCTGACCACGGTCAGCGTCCTGGTGCCGGGGCTGCTGCCGATCGACTTCGGCTGGAGCCGGCAGCGCGCCCTCGGCATGGACCGGCTGCGCACCGCGCTGCGCGCCGCCGGACTGCGCGAGGACGACCTGACCGACGCCGACCTCAACCCCGCCCCGCACCCCTTCCCGTGACCGAGGAGCCCGCCATGGGGTACGCCCATGACTACGCCGACGCGATCCTGCATCGCGGCCGCATCCCGATGGACCCCGCCGACTTCGTGCCGAACTGGTCGGACGGGCCCCGCAAGACCAAGTTCTACCCCGGCACCGACAGCCTCCCGCTGCCCGACTGCGGCTACCCGGCCGGCGCGGACCTCGACCGGGGACTCGCCCAGGACGCGGGCGAGGGCGGCGCGTTCGACCTCCCGCTGCTGTCCGGGATGCTCCGCGACTCCTACGGGCTGACCGGCCGCCGCCTCGGCGTCCAGGCCAACACCGACCTGAGCGCCCTGCCGTCCTACCCGTTCGCCAACTGGTCCCGGGGCACCGCCTCCGGCGGCGGCCTCTACCCCGTCGCCGTGCACTGGGTCTCCGGGCCGAGCGCCCCCGTACCGCCCGGGGTGCACCACTACTCCGTCCGGCACCACGCCATGCGCCGCCTGCTCACCGGTGACCTGACCGGCGAGGTGCGGGCGGCGCTCGGCGACGGGGCGCCCGGCCCGGACACCGACCAGTACCTCGTCCTGTCCATCAAGTACTGGCAGAACGCCTTCAAGTACAACAACTTCTCCTTCCACGCCGTGACCATGGACCTCGGCGCCTGCGTGCAGACCTGGCGGATGTGGGCCGGGGCGCGCGGGCTGTCCGTCGAGCCCGCGCTCTGGTTCGACGAGGAACGGCTCGGCCGGCTGCTCGGCGTCGACACGGCCGAGGAGGGCGTCTTCGCCGTCGTCCCGCTCAAGTGGACCGGCACCACCACGCCGGGCGCCCCGGCCCCCGCCGCGCCGGTCGCCGTGCGCCACCGCGACCGGGAACGCTCGCGCACCGTCCTCGCCTTCGACGCGCTGCGCCGGATGCAGGCCGTCACCGCCGCCAGGGCCACCGCCCGCCCCGCCCCCGGCGCCCTCGCCCCGGCCGCCGCGCACCCCGCCGTACCGGACCGGCCCGAAACCCCGCTGCCGCCCTGCCCGCGGCTCACCACCGACGTACGCACCGCGCTGCGCGAACGGCGCAGCAGCTTCGGCCGGTTCGACGCCCAGCACCCCATGACCGCCGCGCAGCTGGCGTCCTGCCTGGCGGCCTCGGTGGCCGGTTCGACGATCGGCGGGGACACCGGCGGGCAGCGGCTCGCGAAGCTCTACGCCTTCGTCGGACACGTCGCGGGGATCGAGCCGGGGGCGTACGAGTACGACCCCGAGGCGCACAGCCTGCGCCTGGTGAAGGCGGGCGCGCCGGGCGCCTTCCTCCAGAAGAACTACTTCCTGTCCAACTACAACCTGGAGCAGGCCGCCGCCGTCCTGGTGCCGACCGTCCGCACCGACGCCGTCCTCGACGCCGTCGGGGACCGCGGCTACCGCCTGGTCAACGCCACCGTCGGCGCGATCGCCCAGACCACCTACACCACCGCCGCCGCCCTCGGCGTCGGCTGCGGTGTCGCGCTCGGCTTCGACAACATCTCGTACATCGAGGAACTCGGCCTCGACGGCACCGGCGAGGCCCCGCTGCTGATCATGATGATCGGCAACGAGCGGCCCGCCCCGGCCGACTTCCGGTACGAGATCGCCTGAAGCCCCGTGCGCACGACGACACCACCGGAACGAGAAGGGGAGACCCCGTCATGACGCCGGACCACCCGGCCACCGCCGCTCCCGCGGCCGTCACCCGCCCCCGCTTCATGCTGCGGGTCGCCGGGCTGCCGCTCGACACCGTGCGGGGCCTGCGCTGCCCGGACAGCCGCCGCTGGGCCGACGACGTCCTGCACGCCACCGAACAGGTCCGCGCGGACGGCGAACGCCTCGCCGACCTGATCCACGACCTGGTCGGCGGCAGCGAGGACGAGACACTGCGCCGCACCCTGCTCGCGCTGCGCCGCGACATCTTCAACAACCGGCTGCCCCGCCCCACGGCCACCGACCGCGCCCTGCACCTGATGCACGGCCTCGGCACGGCGGCCGGCACGGAGACCGGCGAGGCGCTGACCGCCTGGCTCGACGGACGCCGCCACCTGGAGGAGCAGCGGGCGGCGGGCGCCGGCCTGCTCGCCGGGGAGACCGCCCGCGCCCGCGCCAGGCTGCGCGCCCTGGCGGGGGAGGAGCGGCTGCGCCGGGCGCTGCTGCTCGCCTCCCCGGCCCTGGACGCCCAGCTCGACACGTACATCCGCTCCGACGCCGCCGCCGCGCCGGACAAGAAGCAGCGCAAGATCGAGCGCTCACTGCTCTCGTACCTGTACCGCACGGCCTGCAAGACCAGCCCGTTCTCGACCTTCACCGGGGTCGCCCTCGGCACGTTCTCCGATGGTGGCCAGGAGGACCTGCGGGCCCGGGTCGAGGACACCTGGGACGGGCGGATCAGGCTGAACGTCGCCGCGATCGGCCGGCTCACCGAGGCCCTGGTCGCCGACCCGGTGCGCCGGGCCGATCTGCCGGTCGCCCCCGCCTCGGGCTGGGGCCGTGACGACGACCGGGTCCGCTACGTGCGCCGCTGGGTCACCCAGGGCGACGAGGACACCGCCGTCACCTTCGACGCGGTGAAGGACCGGCTGTTCTTCCTGCGCCGCAGCGGCACCCTGGAACGCCTCCTCGGCCTCTTCGAGGAACGCGGCACCCTGCGGTACGGGGAGCTGGCCGACTGGCTCGCGACCGACCGGGGCGCGGAACCCGAGGAGTGTGCCCACTACCTCCGGGCGCTGCTGGACATCGGCATGGTGCAGGTGCCGTGCCTGCGCACCGAGGTCCACGACACCGACCCGCTGGGCGCCCTCCAGGACGCGCTGCGCGGCCTCGGCCGCCCCTGGGCCGACGGGCTCGCCGGCCGCCTCACCGCCCCGGCGGCCGGCATCGAGCGGTTCGCCGTCGCCGGACCGGCCGAACGGCGCCTGCTGCTGGGCGAGTTGCGGACCGCGCTGCGCACCCTCCAGGAGGAGGAGCTGGGCACCGACGCCCGCGTCCCGCAGACCCTGCTCTACGAGGACGTGGCCGCCGGGCGCGACACCGAACTCTCCGCCACGGCCTGGGAACGACTCGCCGCCGCACCGCTCGGGGCGGTGGAGCGGATCCTGCCCGCCTTCGACCTGACCCTGCCGCAGCGCGTCACGTTCAAGGGCTTCTTCCTCGCCCGGTACGGGCAGGGCGGCCGCTGCGACGACCTGCTGAAACTGGTCCACGACTTCCACGAGGACTTCTTCGACCAGTACATGTCGTTCACCGCCAAGCGCACCGCCTTCGACGCCGACGGCGACTACGTCCCCGAGGAGAACTGGCTGGGGCTGCCGCAGCTCAAGGCCCTCGACACCGCCCGGCAGACCTTCGTCGAGCGGATGCGCGCCCTGTGGGCGGCCTGGGAGGCCGACCCGGGCCGGGTCGGCGAGATCCAGGTCGACGGCGAGCTGCTGGACGAGGTCGCCGGTGAACTGGCCACCCTGCGTGGCGAGTTCACCCCGCTCGCGCACCATGTGCAGATAGCCGACCGGCCCGGCGACCCGCTCGTCGTGCTCAACCGCTCCTACGGCGGGGTGTCCTTCCCGTTCAGCAGGTTCACCCACCTCTTCGACGGCCTGGCCGAACAGCTCCTCGCCGCCACCGCCGACCTGCTGCCCGACGACGCCGTCCTCGCCGAGGTCACCGGCGGCCCCGTCACCAGCAACCTCAACCTGCACGGCCGGCTCACCGCGTACGAGATCGTCTGCCCGGGCGAGCGCGGCACCCTGCCCGAGGAGAACCGCATCCACCTGGACGACCTCCACCTCGTCCACGACCGCGACGCGGACCGGCTGGTGCTGCGTTCGGCCCGGCTCGGCAAGGAGGTCGTGCCGGTCTACCTCGGCTACCTCGTGCCGCTCGCGCTGCCCGAGCTGCCCCGCACCCTGCTGCTGCTCTCGCCGACCTCGATGTCCCCGCTGAACGTGTGGGGCGGGGTCCCCGAGGGCGTGGCCGCCGCCGGGGTCACCACCCGGCCACGGGTCCGGCACGGGAGCGTGGTGCTCGCCCGGCGCAGCTGGAGCGCGCCCGCCGCCGTGCTGCCGCTGCGGGGGCCGGGGGCCGGGGACGACGACTGGTTCCTGGGCTGGCAGGCGTTCCGCCGGACCCACGGGCTGCCGGACCGGGTCTTCGCGACGATCTCCGACAGCGGGGCGCGCGGCGCGACCGGCGCCAAACCCTCGTACCTCGACTTCGACAGCACGCTCTCGCTGGCCGCGTTCGAGGCCCTGATCAAGACGGCCGGGGCGCGCGTCGTGTTCCGGGAGATGCTCCCCGACGAGAACGGCCTGCACACCGTCTCCGGCCGGGGCCACCACGTCGCCGAACTCGCGGTCGAGACCGCCACGCCCGTCGCTTCCATAGAGACCCACGCTCCCGCCTCCGCCGAAAGGACCGATCCGTCATGAGCACGGCACCACCGCCCGCACCGGCCGCCGCCACGGCCGCCGGGGCCTGGCAGGCCACGCACATCTTCTACGCCGCCAACCCCCGCCCCATGCTGACCCAGTGCGTGCGCCCGCTGATCGAGGAGCTGGAGGCGGACGGCCTGATCGACGGCTACTTCTTCATCAACTACTGGCTGGAGGGACCGCACGTACGGCTGCGGATCAGACCCGCCACCCCCGCCGCCGAGGCCGAGGTCCGGCGCCGCACCGAGGCGGCGATCGACGCCTTCCTCACCGAACGCCCCGCCCTGTACGAGGTGGACTCCGGCTTCCTCAACGACTTCTACAACACCCTCTTCGACATCGAGTTCCCCGGCGCCGAACGCGGCCACTACACCGACGACCAGGGCCGGATGCGGCTGCGCCCCAACAACTCGCGCAGCGCCGAACCGTACGAGCCGGAGTACGGCAAGTACGGCGGGCCGGCCGGGATCGAGCTGGCCGAATGGCACTTCCGGCACTCCAGCGACCTGGTCATCGACGCGTTCCGGACGAAGAACCTGCACCTGCGGACCGTGCTGCTCGGCACCTCCGCGCAACTGATGATTGTGATGTCGGCGGCGTTCCTCCCCGACCGCGCCGACCTCGCCGACTACCTCGACAGCTACTACGAGTTCTGGCACAAGGCGTTCCCGGGCACCGGTTTCATCGGCAGCGAGGAGTACGACCGCAACTACGCCGCCATGGCACCCGGACTGGCCGCCCGCTTCGCCCGCGTCCGCGCCGCCACGGCGGCCGGGGCGGCCGGGGAGCCCGGGGCGGGCGCGGGCGACGGGGAGGCGGCGCGGCTGCCCGGCTTCCTCGCCGGCTGGGCCGAGCACTGCGCCGAGCTGCGGGAACGCGCGGTCGAGCTGAGCCGCAACGGCGACCTGGTGTTCCGTTCCTGGGACGGGGAGCGCGACGAACTCGTCACCGACCCGGCCGTCTCGCTGCCGCTGCTCCTCTCCCCGTACATGCACATGACCAACAACCGGCTGCATGTGACGATCCGGGACGAGGCGTACCTCTCGCACGTCCTCGGCCGGGCGCTGCGGGAGCCGGGATGAGCACCACCCCGCCCGGACCCGCCCCGGGCCTCGCCGAGTACCGGCCCGAGCTGGGTGCCCATGTCCTGCTGAGCGACGCCCTGCTCCAGGGCGCGGCGACGGTCCACCTGATCAAGGACACCGCCGTCGGCGGCTCCTTCAAGGTCGGCCCCAAGGAACACTTCCTGATCGCCCGGATGGACGGCAGCCGCACCCTCGCCGAGATCGGCGAGGAGTACGCGCGGGAGTACGGGCGCAGGCTGGACGGTGCCCGCTGGCAGCAGATCCTGCGGATGCTCGGTACGCGCGGACTGCTCGCGGGGGCGCCCGCCCCCGCCCCGGCTTCCGCTTCCGCTTCCGCTCCGGAGGTTCCCGCGGAGCCGGAGCGCGGGCTGCTGCGGGGCAGCATCCGCCTGGTCGCCGACGCCGACGCCACCACCGACCGGCTGCACCGGGTGGCCGGCTTCCTGCTGGCGCCCGGCTGGATGGTGCCGCTGCTGGCCCTGGTGCTGGCCATGGAGGTGCTGGTCGCCGTCCGGATCGGCGAACTCCTCGATGTCACAAGGGAGTTGTTCACCAATCCGGTGCTCCTCGTGGGTGCCGCCACGCTCCTCTGGTTCAGCACCGCATTGCACGAGCTCGCCCACGGGGTGGTCGCCCGGCATCACGGCGGCACCGTGGCCGAAATCGGACTGCGGTGGCGGCTGCCCGTGATCATCATGTACTGCACCGTCGACAACTACCTGTATCTCGGCACCCGTTGGCAACGCATCCAGACAGCGGTGGCCGGTGCGGTGATGAACCTGCTGTTCCTGCTCCCGTTCTGCGCGCTGTGGCTGTTCGCCCCCCTGGACCCCGCCACGCACGGCGCGCTCGGCGCGCTGCTGCTCCTGGGCAGCGTGCAGGCGCTGGCCATGCTCGTACCGTTTCCGCCGCTGGACGGCTACCGGATCGCGAGCCAGCTGTGCGGGGCCACCGAACTGGCCGCCTCGACCCTCGCCTACCTGCGGCTGGCCGCCCGCCGCGACCCGGCGGCGGCCGACTACCCGGGCCCGGCCAGGGCCGCGTACCGCGCCTACGGGCTCGGCGCGGTGCTGGCGCTCGCCGCCATCGCCGCCGCGGTCGTGGCCGCCGCCCGCCACCTGATCACCACCTGACCCCGCCGCCGCCCGGCCCGCCGCCGCGCCCTCCGCCCCCGCACCCCGCACCTCGCAAGGAGAGTTCCATGACCCCCACCGCCCCCTCCGCCTCCCCGGGCGACCAGGCAGAGCCGGACGGCGACCGCTCCGCCCCCGCCGCCGTCGTCCTCGACGCCGTACGCAAGACGTACGGCGAGCGGCACGCCGTCGACGGGGTGTCGTTCACCGTGCGGCGCGGCGAGTTCTTCGGACTGCTCGGACCCAACGGCGCCGGGAAGACCACCCTCGTCGAGATCATGGAGGGCCAGCGCAAGGCCGACTCCGGCACCGTGACCGTCCTCGGCACCAGCCCCTGGCCGCGCGACCCGAAGCTGCTGCCCCGGCTCGGCGTGCAGACCCAGACCTCCGCGTTCTTCGTCCGCCTCACCGCCCGCGAGCACCTGCGCACCATGGCCGCGCTCTACCGGACGGACCACGCGGCGGCGGACCGGGCGCTGGCCTCCGTCGGCCTCACCGAACAGGGCGAGGTGCGGGTGGACGACCTCTCCGGCGGCCAGCGCCAGCGCCTGGCCATCGCCTCCGCCCTCGTCCACGAACCCGAACTGATCTTCCTGGACGAGCCCACCGCCGCCCTCGACCCGCAGGCCAGGCGCGCGCTCTGGCAGGTGCTGCGCGAACTCAAGGGCGCCGGCCGCACCATCATCTACACCACCCACCACCTCGACGAGGCCGAGGCGCTCTGCGACCGCGTCGCCATCATGGTCGAGGGCTCCGTCGTCGCCCTGGACAGCCCCGCCCACCTCATCGCCGCCGCCGCGCCCACCACCCGGCTCGTCGTCCCCGACGACCGGATCACCCCGGCGCAGGCACGGGCCATCGAGGGCGTGGACGCCGTCACCGAGGAGCCCGGCGCCCTCGTGCTGGAGACCCTCGAATCCGGCAAGGTCCTCGCGGCGATCGACGCCCTGGCCGGCCTCAGGGGCGTACAGACGCGCACCGCCGGCCTGGAGGACGTCTACCTGGCGCTCACCGGTACCCCGGACGCCACCTGACCCCCCACCGATGTTCTCGGCACAAGCGATACGGAGACCCCCGATGAGCGCATACGCGGCGCTGAGCCAGGCCGGATACCGGGCCTACACGCGCGACAAGACCACCCTCTTCTTCACCTTCGCCTTCCCGCTCATCTTCCTCGTCGTCTTCGGCCTGATCTTCCACGGGCAGACCGTCGAGGAGAGCGGACGGCCCTACATCAACTACATCGCCCCCGGCGTCCTGTCCTGGGGCGTAGGCAACGCCGCCGTGTTCGGCGTCGGCTTCGTCCTCATGCAGTGGCGGCGCGACGACATCCTGCGCCTCATCCGGATGACCCCGACCCCGGTCTCCGCCGTCCTCGCCTCCCGGTACGTCCTGGCGCTCGCCATCGGCGCCGTCCAGTCCGTGCTCTTCGTGGCCGTCGCCATGCTGCCCGCCTTCGGGCTGGAGGTGGACGGGCGCTGGCCGCTCGCGCTGCCCGTCCTGGTGCTCGGCGTCACCGCGTTCCTCGCCCTGGGCGTCATCGTCGGCAGCTACGCGAAGACGCCGGAGGCCGTCGCCGCCGTGGCCAACTGCCTGATGATCCCGATGGCGTTCCTGTCCGGCTCGTTCTTCCCGCTGGACGCGATGCCGGGCTGGATGCAGAGCCTCTCCCGGGTGCTTCCGCTGCGCTACCTCAACGACGGGATCTCCGGCTCCCTCACCGGCAACGGCACCCCCGGCGACATCGGGACCGCCTGCGTGGTGCTCGCCGGATTCGCCGTCGTCCTCGGCACGATCGCGATGAAGACCTTCCGCTGGAGCGACAAGTCATGACGACGGCCCCCGCCGCACCGGCGGCCCCGGCCGTACCCGCGCCGCCGGTCCGGGGCGAGACCCCGCTGGAGGAGGCCCGTACCGCCCTCCACGCCGAACTCGCCCGCCGGCACCGCGCCCTGCCCGACCCGGCCGCCCTGCCGGTCCCCCTCGTCGTACCGCTCGGCGCCGCCGACACCCTCGGCCACGGCGCCCCCGACCCGTACGCGGACCTCCGCCCGGCCGCCAACGTCCAGCTCACCTCCCGCGCCGTCCTGATCGGCCCCTGGGGCGGCGGGCCCGACGCCACCGCCTGCGGCCAGTGCCTCGCCATGCGCTGGCAGCGGCTGCGCAGCCGCTCCGAACGCGAGGCCCTGGAGCTCGGCCGGCCGCCCAACGGCGCCGCCCACTGGCCGGTCCTCACCGCCTACGCCGCCGACGCCGTCTGGTCCCTGTACCGGGCGGCCCTCGGCGGCACCGCCCACGGCCTGCCCGACGCCGCCCCCGCCGACCGCGCCCTGCCCCGGGTCAGCCGTATCGACCTGGTCACCCTCGCCACCGCGACCTTCCCGCTCCTGCCCGAACCGCTCTGCCCCTCCTGCGTCCAGGAGGTCCCCGACACCGCCGAAGCCGCCCGCATGCACCTCGGCCCGGCCCCGAAACCCGACCCCGACGGCTACCGACTGCGGCCGCTGTCCTCGTACCCGCTGCCGACCGGCGCGCTCGTCAACCCGGTCTGCGGCACCCTCGGTTCGGACCTCTGGATCAACCCCACGTCCACCACCACCGCCCCCGCCGCCGGAACCCACTTCGTCCGCGGCTACGCCGGCCTCAACGACGTCACCTTCAGCGGCCAGGCCAACAGCTACGGCACCAGCCGCCTCCTCGCCCACCTGGAGGGCCTGGAACGCTACGCGGGCACCACCCGCAGGCGCGGCACCTCACCCGTCGTGGACAGCTACCACCGCCTCGCCGACCACGCCGTGAACCCCGCCGACTGCGGCCTCTACGCCCCCGAGACCTACGCGAACGACCCGATGGTCTCCCCCTTCGACCCCGACCGCCCCATCCCCTGGGTGTGGGGCCACTCCCTGCGCGACGACCGGCCGGTCCTGGTGCCCGCCCGGCTCGCCCACTACAGCGCCGGGGTCGAGGCCGACAACTTCGTCTTCGAATGCTCCAACGGCTGCGCCACCGGCGGCAGCCTGGAGGAGGCGATCCTCTACGGACTGCTGGAGATCGTCGAACGGGACGCCTTCCTGCTGGCCTGGCACGGCCGGACCCCGCTCACCGCGATCGACCTCACCACCTGCCGCTCCCCGGCCGTCCGCTCCATGATCGGCCGGGCCGGACTGCACGGCTACGACGTCCACGCCTTCGACACCCGGATGGACCTGGGCGTACCCGTCGTCACCGCCCTCGCGGTACGCCGGGACGGCGGGTACGGCACCCTGTCGTTCGCCGCCGCCGCCGGGTTCGACCCGGAGGAAACCGTCGAGTCCGCGCTCTCCGAGGTCCTCACCTACATCCCGCACCTGCCGTACCAGGTCGCCGAACGGCACGCCGAACTCACCGCCATGGCCGCCGACTTCGGCCGGGTGCGCCAGCTCAAGGACCACGCCCAGCTGTACGGGCTGCCCGAGATGGCGCACCACGCCCGGGAGTACCTGGAACCCGTCGACGTACGCCCGCTGGCCGACACGTTCGCCGACTGGCAGCCCCACCGCCCGCGCACCGGGGACCTGCTGGACGACCTGAACCTGCTGCGCGACCGGCTCGCCGCCGCCGGGCACGACGTCGTCGCCGTCGACCAGACCACCCCCGAGCAGCGCCGCATGGGTCTGCACACGGTCGCCACCGTCGTCCCCGGACTGCTGCCGCTGGACTTCGGCTGGACCCGCCAGCGCGTCCTGCTGATGCCCCGGCTGCGCACCGCGCTGCGGGCCGCCGGCCGGCGCGAGGACGACCTGCCGGAGTCCGCGGTCAAGCGGGTCCCGCACCCCTTCCCGTGAGCCCCGCGGGAAAAGCGACACGGGCCCTCCCCGTGCTCCACGGCACGGAGAGGGCCCGCGGCCCCGCGTACGACGACCGGTGGACCGGTCAGGCGCAGCAGGAGGTGGTGCTGGTGGTGCTGGAGCAGGTCGAGGTCGAGGAGCAGGACGTCGAACCGGCGAGCACGACCTCGGCGGCGTCCGAGTAGTCCGAGATCTCGAAGGTCTCCGACTCCAGCTCCAGGATCTCGTCGGCGAGGGCGGCGAGCTCGGTCTTGGGGGCCATGGTGTTCTCCCTTGGTTCCCGGGGACGGACCGGCCGTTCCGGCGCCGTTCCCCTGCGTCGAGGCCCATTCCAGCGGCGGCCGCTGTCGGATCGGCAGCGGTTTCACTGTCAGACCGCTGACACCCCCTGTCAGCGAAACGCCGCACTACTGAAGCCGGGACGGCGCACGCTGATGCGGCCCGCCCGGCGGAACGAGGTGAGATGACATGCACGAGCCATCCAAGTCCCCTCCCGCTCCTGCCCCGCCTTCCCCCTCCTCCTCCCCTCCTGCCCCGCCGTCCGCGCGCGCCCCTGCCGGTCCCGTGGTGGACCGGGAGGTCCTGCGCCCGGCCCTGGCGCTGTGCCTGGACGTCCACGCCCACCCCGAACTCCCCGGCGCCGAACGGCGCACCGCCGCCCTGCTCGCCGCCCGGCTGGAGGCGAGCGGCTGCACGGTGACCCGGAACGTGGGCGGCCACGGAGTCGTCGGCGTCCTGCGCAACGGGGACGGCCCCACCGTCCTGCTCCGCGCCGAACTCGACGCCCTGCCGGTCACCGAACGCACCGGCCTGGCCTACGCGAGCACCGTGCCCGGGGTGATGCACGCCTGCGGCCACGACCTCCACCTCGCCGCGCTCGCCGGTGCGGTGGACACCCTCGCCCGGACCCGGTCCGCCTGGCGGGGCACCGTCCTCGCGGTGGGCCAGCCCGCCGAGGAGACCCTGACCGGGGCGCGGGACATGCTGGCCGACGGCCTGTACGAGCGCTTCGGCACCCCGGACGCGGTCCTCGCCCAGCACACCTCGCCCGCCCCCGCGGGCACCCTCGCCCACGCCGCGGACCCCCGTACGCCCCTGATGGCGGCCAGTGCCTCGGTGGACGTGACCGTGCACGGGCGCGGCGGCCACGCCGGGACCCCGCATCTGACCGTCGACCCGGTGCTCACCGCGGCGGCGACGGTGCTGCGGCTGCACTCCGCCGTCACCCGGCAGACCGCCCCGGCCGAGCACCCGGTGCTGACCGTCGGCGCGCTGCGGGCCGGGGGCCCCGGCAACGTCGTGCCGGACACGGCCGATCTCTCGCTCTGCGTACGGGCCCTGTCCGGACCGGCCGTGGACGGGATGGTGGCCGCCGTGGAGCGGATCGTGCGGGCCGAGTGCGCGGCGTCCGGCTGCCCGAAGGAGCCCGGCGTCACCGTCACCGCCCGCTCGCCCGCCCTGCTGACCGACCCGGCCGCCACCGCCGAGGTGCGCCGGGCGCACGAGGAGCTCCTCGGCCCGCACCGGGTCACCGGCACCGGCCCGCTCACCGCCACCGAGGACTTCGCCCGGTTCGGCGCAGGGGGCGTGCCGGCGGTCTACTGGCTGCTCGGGGTCACCGGGGCCGGGCCGTGGCGCCGGGCCAGGGACGGCGGGCCGCCGGTCCCGCCGAACCACGCGCCGGAGTTCGCCCCCGACGTCCGTACCGCCCTGCCCACCGGGATCGCCGCCATGGCATCGGCCGCGCGACGGCTCCTCGCCCCGTCCGGACCTCCTGTCCCGCCCGGATTAGCGGCCCCGTACGGCCCAGCGGCCCGGCCGGAAGGGGGCCCCGCATGAGCGGCCGGGGCGGCACCGGGCGCGACACCGCGTACGGCGCCGCGTACGGCACCGGCCATGTCGATGTCGTCGCCGTCCGCCGCGACGGCACCGCCGCGACCGGCGAGACCACCGTCGTACGCCTGCTGAGCCTGCTGCCCGCCCACTGGCTCTGCACCCCCCGCTCGGTCGGCCCCGACCGGATCGACCTGCGCATCGACCTGGACGGTGCCGTCGAGCGGGGCGAGGTCCGCCGGGCCTTCGCCGGCGCCTTCGCCGACCGGGCCCTGGACGGCTGGACCGCCGAGCCCTGAGCCCTGCGTCCTGAACCCCGGGTCCCGGACGTCCGGCCCCCCGGCCCGTTCCGTGCCGCGTACGGCTAAATCCAGCCACGTTCCCGGGCCAGCAGCGCGGCGTGGGCGCGGCTCGCGGCGCCGAGCGTCTGCATCAGATCGGCGACGTGCCGCCGGTACGTGCGTACCGACACGCCCAGTTCGCGTGCGCCCGCCTCGTCCTTGCCCACCGAGCACATCGACACCAGCACCCGGCGCTCGGTCTCCGACGGACCGTCCTTCGGCTCCCGGTCCGCCGGGTCGTCCACCCGGCCGAGATCCGTCGCCTGGTCCCAGATCTTCTCGAAGAGCGCGATGATGTTGCTGACCAGGCCGCTGCGGTGGGCCAGCAGCGCGCCGCGCGAGGTGTCACGCGGGTCCAGCGGGACGAGCGCCGCCTTGCGGTCGTAGACCAGCAGCCGCTCGGCACTCTGCTCCGTCACCCGGATCATCGCTCCGTGCTCGGCCAGCTCCCGCAGATACGCGGCGGTCGCCCGGTCCCGCAGCGCCTCCCGGATCACCACGTTCCGGATCTGCACGCCGCGCCGCAGACAGCGCAGGTCCAGAGGGCGCGAACGGGCGATGTTCTCCGGCGAGAGCTTGGTGTACGGCTCCACCGAGAGGATCTCCTCGCGCGCGAAGAACGCGAGGTCGTCGATCCGGTTGCGGATCTGCGCCAGCCCCTCCAACTGCTCGATCCCGAGCGGATGGGGCTTACGGGTGAACTGCTCCGCGAGCAGCCCGTCGATGACGTGCCGCGACCGGGTGACACGTTGGAACTCCTGGTGCAGGGCATGCACCCGCTGGTCGATCAGCCGGGCCACGGCGGTCTCGGGGTCGGTCGGGAAGATGCGCCGGTCGGACTCCTCGGGGTGCAGCAGCCGCAGCTCCCGGAGCCGTGCGACGCAGGCGCGCGCGGAGTCCGGGGTGGTGTGCAGCAGCAGCTGGACGTCCTCCGTGGTGGTGCCGGGATTGCGCAGGAAATGCCGGTACACCGTTTCCTCGGCCGCCGAGACTCCGAACACGGACATCTCGTTGTCGCCCACGTATGCCCCCGCTGCCGTACGCCTGCCCCCGAGCGTGCTTGTGGAATCTTTCGGCCAAAGAGTAGACGCTGGGCCCATTTCTGTGAGGACCTCGGACACAACTGTGTGCAGGCCGGAGATGAACGGTGCGTGTCCTGCGACGAGCGGCCGCCCCCGTGCGACGGACGGTCCGCGACGGCGGCCGTCCCTGCCGGCCTGCCTCTTCCCGGATTCGGCCCGCCACCCGTTCCGGGCCCGCCCCGCACCGACCGGTTCCCGCCCCGCGGTGCCGTTTCGGCCACCGCGCCGCGCGCCCCGCCCGCACGCGGGCACCGCGGCGGAGTCGTAGGCTGGTGGTCCCCGGCCCGTCCGGGGGTGGCGCCCGGATCGTGCCGGGACCGGAAGCCGCCCCCGCACACGTGTCGGGCCCTTCGCGTTGCCCGTCCCTGGCAGCAGCCGGCTGTCGGGACCTGCCCTTCATCACCGGACGGAAGCCCTTCATGAGCCTGCACGGTCTGCTCGATGTCGTCGTACGTGATCCGGCGCTCGACGAAGCGGTGAAGGCCGCCGGCGACGGCCACCGGATGCATGTCGACCTCGTCGGCCCGCCCGCCGCCCGCCCCTTCACCGTCGCCGCGCTCGCCCGTGGGACCGGGCGCACGGTCCTCGCCGTCACCGCGACGGGCCGGGAGGCCGAGGACCTGGCGGCCGCGCTGCGCACCCTGCTGCCGCCGGACACGATCGCCGAGTTCCCGTCCTGGGAGACCCTGCCCCACGAGCGGCTCTCACCCCGCTCGGACACCGTGGGCCGCCGCCTCGCCGTGCTGCGCAGGCTGGCCCACCCGCGCGCGGACGACCCGGAGACCGGGCCGGTCTCGGTGGTCGTCGCGCCGATCCGTTCCGTGCTCCAGCCGCAGGTCAAGGGGCTCGGCGACCTGGAGCCCGTGGCGCTGGCCATCGGGCAGAGCGCCGACCTCGGCAAGACCGTCGAAGCGCTCGGCGCCGCCGCCTACTCCCGGGTCGAACTGGTCGAGAAGCGCGGCGAGTTCGCCGTACGCGGCGGCATCCTGGACGTCTTCCCGCCGACCGAGGAGCACCCGCTGCGGGTGGAGTTCTGGGGCGACGACGTCGAGGAGATCCGCTACTTCAAGATCGCCGACCAGCGCTCGCTGGAGATCGCCGAGCACGGGCTGTGGGCGCCGCCCTGCCGCGAGCTGCTGCTCACCGACGAGGTCCGGCAGCGGGCCGCCGCCCTCGCCGAGGCCCACCCCGAGCTGGGCGAACTGCTCGGCAAGATCGCCGAGGGGATCGCGGTGGAGGGCATGGAGTCCCTCGCCCCGGTGCTCGTCGACGACATGGAGCTGCTGCTCGACGTGCTGCCCGAGGGGGCGATGGCGGTGGTCTGCGACCCGGAGCGGGTCCGTACCCGGGCCGCCGACCTTGTCGCCACCAGCCAGGAGTTCCTCCAGGCGTCCTGGGCGGCCACCGCGGGCGGCGGCGAGGCCCCGATCGACGTGGGCGCGGCCTCGCTGTGGGGCATCGCGGACGTCCGGGACCGTGCCCGCGACCTGGGCATGATGTGGTGGTCGGTCTCCCCGTTCGCCGCCGAGGACGCCGAGACCGACGAGGACACCCTCCAGCTCGGCATGCACGCCCCGGAGGCGTACCGCGGCGACACCGCCCGCGCCTTCGCCGACACCAAGGGCCGGATCGCCGACGGCTGGCGCACGGTCTACGTCACCGAGGGCCAGGGCCTGGCCTCCCGTACCGTCGAGGTGCTGAGCGGCGAGGGCATCGCCGCCCGCCTCGACCCGGACCTCGCGGAGATCTCCCCGTCCGTCGTCCACGTCTCCTGCGGCGCGATCGACCACGGCTTCGTCGATCCGGCGCTCAGGCTCGCGGTCCTCACCGAGACCGACCTCACCGGCCAGCGCACCGCCACCAAGGACCTGGGCCGGATGCCGGCCCGCCGCCGCAAGACGATCGATCCGCTGACCCTGGAGTCCGGCGACTACATCGTCCACGAGCAGCACGGCGTGGGCCGCTACATCGAGATGGTGCAGCGCACCGTGCAGGGCGCCACCCGCGAGTACCTGCTCGTCGAGTACGCCCCCGCCAAGCGCGGCCAGCCCGGCGACCGCCTGTACATCCCGACCGACCAGCTGGAACAGGTCACCAAGTACGTCGGCGGCGAGGCCCCCACCCTGCACCGGCTCGGCGGCGCCGACTGGACGAAGACCAAGGCCCGCGCCAAGAAGGCCGTCAAGGAGATCGCCGCCGACCTGATCAAGCTCTACTCGGCCCGGATGGCGGCCCCCGGACACACCTTCGGCCCCGACACCCCCTGGCAGCGCGAACTGGAGGACGCCTTCCCGTACGCGGAGACGCCCGACCAGCTCTCCACCATCGCCGAGGTCAAGGAGGACATGGAGAAGTCCGTCCCGATGGACCGGCTGATCTGCGGCGACGTCGGTTACGGCAAGACGGAGATCGCGGTCCGGGCGGCGTTCAAGGCGGTCCAGGACGGCAAGCAGGTCGCCGTCCTCGTCCCCACGACCCTCCTCGTCCAGCAGCACTACGGCACCTTCACCGAGCGCTACTCCCAGTTCCCGGTCAACGTCCGCGCGCTCAGCCGCTTCCAGTCCGAGACCGAGTCGAAGGCCACCCTCGAAGGGCTCCGCGAGGGCTCCGTCGACCTGGTCATCGGCACCCACCGCCTCTTCTCCTCCGAGACCCGGTTCAAGGACCTCGGCCTGGTCATCGTCGACGAGGAGCAGCGCTTCGGCGTCGAGCACAAGGAGCAGCTGAAGAAGCTCCGCGCCAACGTGGACGTCCTCACCATGTCCGCGACGCCCATCCCCCGTACCCTCGAAATGGCGGTGACCGGCATCCGCGAGATGTCGACGATCACCACGCCCCCCGAGGAACGCCACCCCGTCCTCACCTTCGTCGGTCCGTACGAGGAGAAGCAGATCGGCGCCGCCATCCGCCGCGAACTGCTCCGCGAGGGCCAGGCGTTCTACATCCACAACCGGGTCGAGTCGATCGACCGCGCCGCCGCCCGGCTCCGCGAGATCGTCCCGGAGGCCCGGATCGCCACGGCACACGGCCAGATGTCCGAGCAGGCCCTGGAGCAGGTGGTGGTGGACTTCTGGGAGAAGAAGTTCGACGTCCTGGTCTCCACGACGATCGTCGAGTCCGGCATCGACATCTCCAACGCCAACACCCTCATCGTGGAGCGCGGCGACAACTTCGGCCTCTCCCAGCTCCACCAGCTGCGCGGCCGGGTCGGCCGGGGCCGCGAGCGCGGCTACGCCTACTTCCTCTACCCGCCGGAGAAGCCGCTCACCGAGACCGCCCACGAACGCCTCGCCACGATCGCCCAGCACACCGAGATGGGCGCGGGCATGTACGTGGCGATGAAGGACCTGGAGATCCGCGGCGCCGGGAACCTGCTGGGCGGCGAGCAGTCCGGCCACATCGCGGGCGTCGGCTTCGACCTGTACGTACGCATGGTGGGCGAGGCGGTCGCCGACTACCGGGCCTCCCTCGAAGGCGGCGTGGAGGAGGAGCCGCCGCTTGAGGTCAAGATCGAGCTCCCGGTCGACGCCCACGTCCCGCACGACTACGCCCCCGGCGAGCGGCTGCGCCTCCAGGCGTACCGCGCGATCGCCTCCGCCAACACGGAGGACGACATCCGGGCCGTACGGGAAGAGCTGACCGACCGCTACGGCAAGCTTCCCGAGCCGGTCGAGAACCTGCTCCTGGTGGCCGGTCTGCGCATGCTGGCCCGTGCCTGCGGGGTCGGCGAGATCGTCCTCCAGGGCCCGAACATCCGCTTCGCCCCGGTCGAGCTGCGCGAATCCCAGGAGCTCCGCCTGAAGCGCCTCTACCCGCGCACGGTCATCAAACCGGCCGTCCACCAGATCCTGGTCCCGCGCCCCACCACCGGCAAGGTCGGCGGCAAACCGGTCGTCGGCCGCGAACTCCTCGCCTGGACGGGGGAGTTCCTCACCACGATCCTGGGCTCGTAACCGTCCGGGGGCCCGCCGCGTGAACGGCGGGCCCCGCTCCGGCGGAGGCGCGTCCGCAGGCGGACAGGCCTCCATCCGAGTGCCGGTCGGCGGGCCGGCCGCCGCATGCCGCAGGAGGCGCGGGCGCGGTCAGCCGCCGGCCTCCCGGGCCACCCGTTCCAGGCGGGCGCGGTGCTTCTCCCACCAGGCCGGGTCCTCGGACGGCAGGCTGTCCTGGGCCGGGGTGTAGCCGGTGGCACCGTCGATGAGCTCGCGGACCACGTCGGCGTGGCCCGCGTGGCGCTGGGTGTCGCAGATGACCCGGATCAGGAGGTGGTGGAGCGTCGCCTCGGCACGCTCCTCGGGCCACCACGGGACGCGGCCGGTCGCATCGAGGCCGTGGGCCTCGACCGTGGCGTCCGTGTGCGCCCAGGCGCTGCGGTACAGCCCGACGATGTCCTCGCGGGACTCGTCGGCCGTGGCCCACATGTCCGCGTTGGGCTCCGCGTCCCGCGTGTACCACCAGGACGGCGGCTCCCCGGTGAAGTACGGCCGCCCGAACGTGTCGCCGAAGTAGCCCAGCTCCACCCCGGCCAGATGCTTGAGCAGCCCGAGCAGATTGGTGCCGGTGGGCGTCAGCGGGCGGCGTACGTCGTACTCGGAGAGCCCGTCGAGCTTCCACACGAGGGCGTCGCGCCCCTGCTGGAGGTACTGGAGAAGGTCCGCCTTCGGGTCTGGTTCGATCATGCCGGGCAGTCTCGCACCCGGCACTGACAACCGGTCCGGGACGGATCCGTCACGCGCCCGAGGGGACGTCCAGGCGCTGGGTGCCGACGACCGACAGCAGCCGCAGCGCCTGTTCCGACGGCGAGCCGGGAGCGGCGGTGTAGATGATGACCCGCTGGTCCCGGTCGGCGATGTCGAGGATGTCGCAGTTGACGGAGACGGGGCCGACGAGAGGGTGGCGGAAGGTCTTGCAGAGGGTCGGACGGGCGGTCACGTCGTGGCCCGCCCAGATGCGGGCGAACTCCTCGCTCCCGGCGAGGAGCTCCTCGACCAGGCCGGTCACCTCCGGGTCGTCGGGGTAGCGGGCCGCCGCGGCACGCAGGTGCTGGGCCGAGCTGCGGACGAACTCGTCCCCGTCGGAGGCGCCGTACAGCGGCCGGCCCTGCCGGTGCGGCCCCAGGAAGACGCGCCGGACGAGATTGCGGTCGCGGCGCGACAGTGCGGAGAAGTCCTCCATCAGGGCCGCGGCCAGACCGTTCCAGGCGATCACCTCGTACGTCGCCGACAGGACGAGCGCCGCGGCCTCCGGGAGCCGGTCCAGCAGGTCGACGATGCTCTGCCGCACCTCCCTGGAGGGGCCGGGCAGGGGGCCCGGCGGGGTGCCGGCGAGATGGTGCAGATGGTCGCGTTCGGCGTCCGAGAGGCGCAGGGCACGGGCGACCTGGGCCAGCACCTCGCGGGACGGGTGCGGGGCGCGGGCCTGCTCCAGCCGGGTGTAGTACTCCGTCGAGATGAACGCCAGCTGCGCCACCTCCTCGCGGCGCAGCCCCGGCGTGCGGCGGCGCGGCCCGGCGGGCAGCCCCACCTCGGCGGGGGTGATCCGTTCGCGCCTGCTGCGCAGGAAGCCTGCCAGTTCTCGTCGATCCACGCTCTCCAGTGTGCGTGATGCCCGGCCGGCCGAGCCAGGTACCGCCGGTGCCTGGATGAGGGGCCCGATCCGGCGCAGGCTCGTCGGCATGAACGACACACCGATCACATCCACCACACCGCCGGGCCTGCTCTCCGGCAAGGTCGCCCTCGTCGTCGGCGCGGGCCGGGGCATCGGCGCCGCCGCGGCCCGGCTGTTCGCCCGGGAGGGGGCGCGGGTGGTTCTCGCGTCCCGCACCCGGGCCCAGCTGGAGGCGGTGACCGAGGAGATCCGGGCGGCGGGCGGCACCGTCGAGTACGCGCTGTGCGACCTGGCCGACCCGGCGAGCATCCGCGCGGCCGTCGACCGGGCCGTGGAGGTGTACGGCCGGCTCGACGTCGCCTTCAACAACGGCGCCACGGCCCAGCCGCCCGGCCCGATGGACCTGATGACGGAGGCCGACTTCGACCGGGTGAGCGCGATCGACTTCAAGGGCCCGTGGCTGGCCATGACCGCCGAGATCGCCGCCATCCGGGCCACCGCCGGGACCGGGGCGATCGTCAACACCTCCAGCGTCGGCAGTCTGATGGGCAACCCCTGGCTGCCCGCCTACGGCGCGGCGAAGCGGGCGGTCAACAGCCTCACCGCCTCGGCCGCCGTCACGTACGGCCCGGAGGGCATCCGCGTCAACGCCATCGCGCCCGGCACCACGCTCACCGAGATGGTCCACGAGTGGGAGGCGGACTCCCCCGGCATCATCGAGCAGCTCAACGCCCAGACGCCGCTGGGGCGTGCCGCCGACCCGGACGAGATCGCCGAGGCGGCCGCCTGGCTGCTCAGCGACCGCGCCTCCTACGTCACCGGCACCGTCCTCCGCGTCGACGGCGGCATGCGTTCCTGAGCCGGACAGGACGCCGAACAGCGGTCGGAAGATGTGATTCCGGCCGCATCGGGGAGCGGCACGGGTGTGTACGCCTGTGCGCAGGAGAGACATACGTACGATTCGGTGGTTCGGCTCTCTCTCCGTCAGGACGGCTCCGCGTGTCTGCTCCCCGTGTGTACCAAGTGGCCCTGCCCGCCCTCTGTGTGACGGCGGTTCTGGCCCTGACCGGCTGCGACGCCGACTCCCTGCCTCCCAAGGGGGGAAGCGGCGGCGGACGCACCGTCAGCGGATTCGGGGCGAGCCCGCTGGCGAACCCGGACGGCACGAAGCCGGGCCTCGCACCGCTCACCTCCGAGGCCGACCGGGCGGCCGGACGGAAGGTCATCGAGCGGGTGACGACCAAGAGGCGCGGGACGAAGAACGGGTACGCCCGGGACAAGTTCGGCTACGCCTGGAAGGACTCGATCGACGGGATACCGCTCGCCCGCAACGGCTGCGACACCCGCAACGACCTCCTCGCCCGGGACGGCAAGAAGGTCAAGCTCCGCTCCGGTTCGGACTGCGTGGTCGTGTCGATGGACCTCAAGGACCCGTACACCGGCTCGACCATCCAGTGGAGCAAGGAGCGGCCCGCCAGGATCCAGATCGACCACGTGATGCCGCTCTCGTACGACTGGCAGATGGGCGCCTCGCGTTGGGGCGAGGCCAAGCGCCAGCAGATCGCCAACGACCCGCTCAACCTCATCCCGGTCGACGGGCCGGCCAACAACGCCAAGCGCGACTACGGCCCCGCCTCCTGGCTGCCCCCGTACGAGCCGGTCCGCTGCTCCTACGCGGTGCGGTTCGCGCAGGTGGCCCTCAAGTACGAACTGCCCGTCACCGCCGCCGACAAGACGGCGATGCTGGAGCAGTGCGGCGGCTGAGGCGGACGGCCCGGCGGCCCCTGGCAGGGGCCGGGCCGGGGGTCAGAGCTTCAGGTCCCACAGGGTGGCGTCGTAGGTGAAGCCCGGGTTGACCTCGACGGTCAGGTTCCTGGCGTCCACCGGGGTGTCGAAGGCGAACTGCACCGTGACCTTCTTGCCGGGCAGGATCGTGCCGTCGAAGCCGGCGCCCACCTTGTCGTCGAAGATCTGCTCGGCCTCCACGCCGTCCTGACCGGCCCGGGCCGCGACGTTGACCAGCGCGGAGTCGAACTTCTCCTTGCCCGCGTTCTCGATGACGACGGCGATCCGGTACGCCTTCTTGCCCTTGGTGTGCCCGACGGCGTAGGAGCCCGGGGCGTAGGAGGTGGCGTCGCCGACCGTGACGGTCAGGTCGTCGTCGTACACGGCCGAGTCGCCGGCCTCCAGGGCCTCGGACGTGTCCTTCTTCTTTCCTTCCTCCTTCTTGTCCCCGCCCTTCCTGCCGGTGTCGTCACCGGGCTTCGGCTTCGCGGAGGCCGTGGTGTCCGACACCGCCTTGTCGAGGTCCTTCACGGCGTCGTCCACCGCCTTGAACGTGATGACCACGCCCACCACCGCGAGGATCAGGGAGACCACCCCGAGCGCGGCGCCGAAGGTGGCCACCCCCTTGTTCGTGGCCTCGCCGCGCTTCGCCCGGCCCCGTCCCGCCAGGCCCAGGACCAGGGCGATCAGGCCGAGGACGCCCGCCAGCCAGAACAGGAGCGGGATCAGGCCGGACACGGCGCCGATGATCCCCAGGACGAGTGCGGTGATGCCCAGTCCGTTACGGGCCGGGTGCGTTCCCGGCGTCTGCGCGGGGACGTACGGCTGCTGGGGGTGGGGCTCGGGGGACTGCGGCGACTGCGTGAACTGGGACATGGCTGTGCCTCCGGCAGAGCAGGAATGAGCGGAAATGGGTGGTGGGCTGCTTGGTGCAGCGCTCTCGCGCATCGCTCGTGCAGCAACGGGTCAATAACAGCAGAGCTTGTGAACCGAGTCAACACGATTCACGGTGGATGGTGTGATGCACGCTGTGAATCGATGTCGTGTGAACCGGGTCGGTATGCTCGCCGACAAGCCACGACCGGGACGCGCGCCAGGACCAGGGAGACAGTCAGTGCCGGAGAAGACGGAGAAGGCGGAGAAGACGGGGAAGACGGAGCGGATGGAGAAGGCGGAGCGGGCGGCGGGCGCGGGCGCGGCCGAGGTGACCGCGGCAGGGATCGCGCGACTGGCGGGTGTGGGGCGCGCCGCGGTCAGCAACTGGCGCCGTCGCCACGCCGACTTCCCCAAGCCCGTCGGCGGCACCGAGACGAGCCCCGCCTTCTCCCTCTCCGAGGTCGAACAATGGCTGCGCGACCAGGGGAAACTCGCCGAGGTCCCGCTCCGTGAACGGGTCTGGCAGCAGCTCGCCGGGCACCCGGCCGGAGCGGTCCCCGCCCTGGTCCACACCGGCTGCGCCCTGCTGCTCCTGCGGACCGGCCCCGCAGCCTGGCGCGAGTGCGCCGCCGTCTCGGACACGCGGATGGCCGGGGTGCTCCCCCTCGCCCTCGACAGGCTGCTCGCCGATCGTTTCGGCCCGGCCGGGCCCGGCCGGGCGGTTCACACCCCGGGCAGCGCCGAACTCCTCCCGTCCGTCCCGCTGCTCCGCGCCGCCGCCGAACTCGCCGAGAGCACGGGGGTCCCGGAGACCTTCGAGTTCCTGCTCGGCCGTCAACTGGACGCCAATCCACGCCAGTACACCCTCACCCCGCCCGGACTCGCCGAGCTGATGGCCGCCCTGGCCGGCGCGCGCGGGGGCGAGGGTTTCCGTACGGTCCTCGATCCGGCCGCGGGTACCGGCGCCCTGCTGCGGGCCGTCGACGGCCCGGCCGCCCTCCACGCGCAGGAGGCCGACCCCGACCTCGCCGCGCTCACCGCCCTCCGACTCGCCCTGCACGCCGACGACGCCCGCACCACCGTCGCCGCGCGGACCGGCGACACCCTGCGCGCCGACGCCTTCCCGCAGCTCGGCGCCGACATCGTGCTCTGCCACCCGCCGTTCAACGAACGCAACTGGGGCCACGACGAACTCGCCTACGACCCGCGCTGGGAGTACGGCCTCCCCGCCCGCACCGAATCCGAACTGGCCTGGGTCCAGCACGCCCTGGCCCGGTTGCGCCCGGGCGGCACCGCCGTCCTCCTGATGCCCCCGGCCGCCGCCTCGCGCCGCTCCGGCCGCCGCATCCGCGCCGACCTGCTCCGCCGCGGCGCCCTGCGCGCCGTCGTCGCGCTCCCGGCCGGGGCCGCGCCCCCGTACGGCATCCCGCTCCACCTCTGGGTGCTCCGCAGGCCCGGCGGCGGCCCGCACCCCTCGCCGGAGCTGCTGCTCGTCGACACCGCCGAACCCGCCGAGCCGTCCTCGACGGGCTCCGGGGCGTCCGCCGCCCCGGCCGGCGGGCGCGACCGGCCCGACTGGCAGGCGGTGCACGGCACCGTGCTCGACGCCTGGCGGTCCTTCGAGCGCAAGGGCGAGGGCAAGGGCGAGCGCAAGGGCGAGGGCGGGAGCGAAGGGGGCGGCGCCCCGGCCGCGGACCGCCCCGGCGTCAGCCGCGCCGTACCCGTCATCGAACTCCTCGACGACGACGTGGACCTCGCCCCCGCCCGCCACCTGCCGCCCGCCACCTCCGGCGGCCCGGCCGAACTGGTCCGCGTACGGGAACGGCTCACCGAGACGCTCGGCCTCACCGCCTCCCTCACCCCGCCCCCCGCACCCCCCGGCGACCCCGCCCACTGGCCGCTCACCACCATCGGCGAACTCGCCCGCGCCGGCGCCCTCCGGCTCCGCACCGGCGGCTCCGGCACCGGCACCGGCCCCGTCCTCACCGAGCACGACGTCCTCGGCTCCACCGCCCCCTCGGGAAGCCTGTCCGCCGACGGGCCCCCCGAGGAGCCGGTGCTCGTCGAGCCGGGCGACGTCGTCGTCCCCGTACTCGGCGGCGGCTCCGTCACCCGGGTCGTCGACGCGGCCACCGCGGGCGCCGCGCTCGGCCGCAACCTCCAGCTGCTGCGCCCCGACCCGGCCGCCCTCGACCCCTGGTTCCTCGCCGGATTCCTGCGCGGCACCGCCAACAACCGCCAGGCCAGCAGCTACGCCTCCACCGCCAGCCGGCTGGACGCCCGACGCCTCCAGCTGCCCCGGCTGCCGCTCGCCGAACAACAGCGGTACGGGCGGCGGTTCCGCGCCCTGGCGGAGTTCGAGGACGCCCTGAGGCTGACCGGCCGGCTCGGCGGACAGCTCGTCCAGGGGATGTACGACGGGCTGACCGACGGCACGGTGACGCCGGACTGACCGGCGGACCGGCCTGGTCCGGGGTGAGGCGGAACACAGCTGATCCGTACAACCCCGGGCCGGTTGTCGGTGTCGCCCTTTACGCTCGGAATCCGCGCGCACGGAGCGTGCGCGCGGATCTTCAACGACCAGGTCCTCCAGGAGCAGCCATGTACGCCCCGGCTCATCCGCCGACGCCGCCGCGCCGGGTTCCCGGCCGGGGCTGGATCGTCTCCATGCGGGTGCTGTTCACCGTGCTCACGGTGGGCTCGGTCGGGCTGCTGCTGTGGACCCCGCTGCTCCGCCTCGCGATCGTGCGCCGCCGGGCCACCGACTGGTGGCTGACCGGGGCCGGGTTCGTCTTCGTCTGCGTACTCCTGCCGATCCTCGGGGACGGCGGCGAGGAGCCGACCGGCATCGACAACGTGCTCATCCCGCTGCTGCTGCTGGCGATGGCGGGCTCGATCGCCTACTACCTGGTCGGGGACGTCCGCCACTACGACCGGCTGACCAAGGAGCGCGCCATGCCCGGCCCGCCGCCCGGGTACGCCTACGCGCAGACGGTGCCGACCCTGCCCTCGCCCGCCCCCGCCCCCGCCCCTGTGCAACCGCCGTATCCGCATCCTCAGTTCCACCCCCGGCCACAGCCGCAACAACAGCCGCTGCCGCTGCCGCAGCCACAGCAACCGCCGCCGCCGCCACAGCCGCTTTCGCAACAGCAGACCCAGCCGAGCCGGCCGAGCCACCCCCGCCCCCAGCGCATCGACCAGGTGCGTGCCGAGCTGGACGAGCTGAGCGACTACCTCCGCAAGGAGGAGGGCCGGTGAGCGGACGTCTCATCGGCGGCCGTTACGAACTGGCCACCATCCTCGGCCAGGGCGGCATGGGCCAGGTCTGGACGGCCTACGACCAGCGCCTGGACCGCCGCGTCGCGGTGAAACTGCTCCGCCCCGACCGGGTCACCGGCCCCGTCGACAGCGCCGCCGCCGACGAGCTCCGCCGCCGCTTCGTCCGCGAGTGCCGGGTCACCGCCCGGGTCGACCACCCCGGCCTGGTCACCGTCCACGACGCGGGCAGCGACGGCGACGACCTCTATCTCGTCATGCAGTACGTCGAGGGCGCCGACCTCTCCGACCACCTCGCCGAGCACGACCCGTACCCCTGGCAGTGGTCCGTCGCGGTCGCCGCCCAGCTCTGCTCCGTCCTGTGCGCCGTGCACGCCGTGCCGATCGTTCACCGCGACCTCAAACCCCGGAACGTCATGGTCCGCCCGGACGGCACCCTCACCGTGCTCGACCTGGGCGTCGCCTCCGTCCTGGACAGCGACACCACCCGCCTCACCCACACCGGCTCGCCCATCGGCTCCCCGGCCTACATGGCCCCCGAGCAGGCGATGGGCGGCGCCGTCGGCCCGTACACCGACCTGTACGCCCTCGGCGTGCTCCTGCACGAACTGCTCAGCGGCGACGTGCCGTTCTCCGGGTCCACCGCGCTCGGCGTGCTCCACCGCCACCTCCACGAGCCGCCGCTCCCGGTCCGCCGGATCAGGCCCGACATCCCCGAGCCGCTCGAAGCGCTGGTGCTGCGCCTGCTCGC
This sequence comes from Streptomyces sp. NPDC056347, assembly GCF_042262625.1. Classification (NCBI taxonomy): domain Bacteria; kingdom Bacillati; phylum Actinomycetota; class Actinomycetes; order Kitasatosporales; family Streptomycetaceae; genus Streptomyces; species Streptomyces sp. NPDC056347. The sequence continues at coordinate 32,539 of NZ_JBHJQP010000058.1, forward strand.
CAAGGACCCCCAGCACCGCCCGTCCGGCGCCCAGGAGGTGTACGACCACCTCGCCCCGCTGCTCCCCGCGCCGGGCACCGCGCTCGCCGCCGGCCCGCTCGACCCCACCCGCCCCTTCCTGCGCCCGCACGCCCCCTGGCCCGACCGCGCCACCCCCGTACCCCCGCCGCCGCAGGCCCCGGCCACACCCGCCGCCGCCCGGCCCGATGTGGCCGCCGCCGTCGACGACGTCAAGAAGCTGCTCGGCGAGGGCCGGATCACCCAGGCGGTGGACATCCTCGGCTCGATCCTCCCGGTCGCCGCCGAACAGCACGGCGAGGGCTCCGCCGTGGTCCGCATCCTGCGCAAGCAGTACGCGGCGACGCTGATGGACGACGGCCAGTACCGCCGTGCCCTGCCCGAGCTGCGCAGACTCGCCGACGACCGGGCGGCCGAGGCGGGCCCGGCCGACCCGCAGACGCTCCAGTTCCGCTACGACGCGGCCCAGTGCCTGGAACAGCTCGGCGAACCGGCCGCCGCGCTCGCCGAGTACCGCGCGGTCCTGCCGTACTACGACGAGCACGCCAGGGGCGGCGACCCGGCCCGCTGCTTCGAGATCCGCAACCGCATCGCCCATCTGCTGCTGGCCCTCGGCGACCACGTCACCGCCCGCGTCCAGCTCCAGGCGCTGCTGTACGACGCCGAACGGGCCTACGGGCCCCAGCACCCGCTCCCGGCGGAACTGCGCCGCCGCCTGGACCGTCAGGTCGAGGTCCACGGCGGCTGATCCGTCACACGGGCCGGCCGGACCGCCGCCGGTACGCCGACACCAGCCCGCCCGCGGCCAGGAAGGCCAGCGCGCCCGCCCCGGCCAGGGCGCCCGCCCGCAGCCCCGGCGGCCGGAATCCGCACTCCACCGCCGCGCCGTCGGCCGGGACCGGGGTGGCGACCAGGCCCAGGTAGCTGTCGGCGGGGCGGCCCTGGCAGCGCCAGCCCGCGATCCGGGGCGCGGCCAGCACCACCGTCCCGGTGGCGCCGGGCGGCAGCTCGGCCCGGACGCCGTCGTCGGTGACGCGGACGGCGGTCGCGCCGGTCGCCCGCAGACCGCCGACCGCCGAGGCCAGCCGGGCCCGGTCCAGGCAGCCGACCGCCCGGTGCGGCACGGTCCCGGCGCGCACCGGGGCCAGCGCGATCCGTACGCTCCCGTCCGCACCGACCCGGCCCAGGTGCTGCATCGCGGCCCGCCGGGCCGGAAGCTGCCCCTTGAACTCGACGTCCCGGCCGTCGCCGAGCCGGGCCCGGCCGAACATGTCGGGCGTCCACAGATACGCCTCGGACCCCGCCGGGCAGGCGGCGGCCAGCGTGTACGCGCCCCGCCCCACCCGGTAGTCGTACGCACCCCGGTCCGTCACCGGGGCCGTGCCGCCCGGCACCGCCCGCAGCGTCGTCGGCGGGACGGTGTACACCCGCGAGCCCAGCAGCAGCTCCTGGTTCCGGAACGCCGACCGCCCGTACGCCACCGGACCGCCCGCGGAACCGCCCGCCGGGCGCACCGTCACCAGCGGCGGCACCCCGGCCCGGCTCGCCGTCACCGGCCGGCCGTCCGGGGCGCCCATGCCCGTGTGCCCGGCCCCCTGGTGCGGGTCGCGCGGGCCGCGTACCCGGGCGCCGACCGAGAAGACCGCGTCCGTGACCGGGTTGTCGAGGCTCTGCACCGCCCGGCCGTTCGACGTCCACCCGCCGCCGAGCGCCCGCATCGTGCGGGTCAGCACATCGGGTGTGTGGCTGCTGTAGTACGCGCCGCCCTGCCCGCCCACCAGCAGCGGATCGTTCGCGGTGGTCTGCTCCCGGCCGGGGTCCGTCCGGGCGTGCGGCCAGTCATCGGCGCCCGCGACCACGGCCCGCTGGGTGCTCTGCCGTTCGCCCCAGGGGGCGTAGTCGTCGAGCCGGTTCAGCCGCTGCCGGTCGAAGTACGCGGTCGCCGCGGCGGCCTGCCCGGCCTGCGCGCCGATCAGCAGCACGGCCGCCAGCGCCGCGTACCGCCCGCCCCGCCCCACCAGCAGCAGGGCGAGGAGCGCCGCGCCCAGGCCGAGCGCGAACAGCGGATACGTCCACCCCGTGACCAGCCCGCTGAAGCCCGCCCCGGCCGCGAGCAGCACCAGGACCGCGCCCCCGCCGAGCAGTGCCCGCCGCTCAGGCCGGCCGTACGAGACCGAGACCCACGCGGCGGTCACCAACAGCCCGGCCAGCACGAAGGTCTGCCGGTACGGGCTGCCGTTGGGCGTGGCGAAGGCGTGCCAGAGCAGATGGGTGGGCCGCCACTGCATCGACAGCGCGACCCCGGCCACCAGCCCCGCCCACGCCCACCGCTCCCGCTTCGGCACGGCCCGCTGGAAGGCCAGCGCACCGGCCAGCAGCAGGGTGCCCGTACCGAGATAGAGGGCGGGGGTGAAGAAGCTGTACGTGGCGGGCAGCAGCCGGGCGAGCACATCGGTCCAGGAGGCGGGCGCGAACGGCCGGTCCCAGCCCGGGTAGGCGTGCTTGGTGCCCAGGTAGACCGGGACCAGTACGGGCGCCGACAGCCCGATCCCCACCCCGACCGTGCGGGCCGCCCGGCCCAGCGCCCGGACCACCGCGCCCCGGTCCTCCCGCTCGGTGAACAGCCGGACGGCCAGCACCAGCGCCGCGCCGAGCGTCGCCATGTACGCCGTGTAGAAGTTGGCCACCCACGCCAGCGCGACCAGCAGCGGCGCGGCCACCCGGTGCCGCCCGGTCCGGGCCCACTCGGCGGCCAGGCAGAGCAGCGGCAGCGCGATCAGCCCGTCCAGCCACATCGGGTTGTACGCCGCCTCCGCGACCGACCAGCCGCACAGCGCGTACGAGCCGCCCAGCACCCCGGCCGCCCACCAGCGCCCGCCGCGCAGCGTCAGCAGGAACACCGCCATCAGGGCCGCCGCGGCCGCCATCTTCGAGACCGTCACCACATAGACCGCGAGGTCGATCCGGTCCCTCGGGAAGACCCCGACGAGCAGGGCGAACGGGCTGCTGAGATACGTACCGAGATCCGGCAGGAAACTCGTCCCGAAGCCGGACGACCAGTTCAGCAGCAGCCCGCCGTCGGCCTGCCCGTGCAGCAGGTCCCAGAGCCGGGCGTGGAACGGGACGAACTGGTTGCCCAGGTCGTTCACGCTCCGCGTGCGGGGGCCGAACGGGAAGCCGCGCGAGACGGCGTCGCCCGCGCAGACCGCGACGACGGTGAGCAGTGCGGCGAGCGAGCCCGCGCGCAGGCGGGGACGGGAAGTCGGCGTGGACGGGAGCATGGGCAGGAATATGCCAGCCTCGAACACCCAAATCCCTTGTGCCGTGCGCCAGTTCACTCAATGGACGTGCGGCGGTCACGTGCTGCATCGGATGCCGACATCTGGCCCGGCTGGTGTACGTCTGTGCTGATCTCTCTGGTGGTGCCCTGCTACAACGAGGAAGAGATCCTCGAACGCTTCCATGAACGTGTCACGGACGAGATGGCCGGGCTCGGACACGAGTTCCAGCTGGTCTTCGTGGACGACGGCAGCGCCGACCGGACGCTGATGATCCTCCAGGAGCTGGCCGCCGCCGACCCCCGGGTCCGGTACGTCTCCTTCAGCCGCAACTTCGGCAAGGAGGCCGCCATGCTGGCCGGTCTCCAGCACGCCGAGGGTGACGCCGTCGTCATCATGGACGCCGACCTCCAGCACCCGCCCGAACTGGTCGGCCGGATGCTCGAGGAGCACGAGCGGGGCTACGACCAGGTCGTCGCCCGCCGCACCCGCAAGGGCGACCGGGTCACCCGCACCGTCACCGCCCGCGCCTACTACTGGCTGATCAACCGCCTGGTCGACGTGGAGCTCGTCGACGGCGTCGGCGACTTCCGGCTGCTGTCCCGCCGCACCGTGGACGCCGTCCTGCGGCTCACCGAGTACAACCGGTTCTCCAAGGGCCTCTTCGCCTGGGTCGGGTTCCGCACGAAGACCTTCGGCTACGAGAACGCCGTACGGGAGCAGGGCAGCTCCGCCTGGACCTTCGGCAAGCTCCTCAACTACGGCCTGGACGGGCTGCTGTCCTTCAACAACAAGCCGCTGCGGGCCGCGCTCTACCTGGGCATGCTGCTGCTGTCGGTGGCCCTCGCGTACGCGGCGTGGATCGTCGGCGTCGCCCTGGTGCAAGGCGTGGACACCCCCGGCTACGTCACCACGCTCGTCGTGGTCATCGCGCTCGCCGGGGTCCAGATGGTGATGATCGGGGTGGTCGGCGAGTACGTCGGCCGTATCTACTACGAGGTGAAGCGGCGCCCGCACTACCTGGTCAAGGCCACGAACGCCGACACCCCGCGGGCCGCCCGGGAGCCCCAGGAGTACGTACGCCGATGACGGTCACCGCCCAGATGGCCCGGTTCGCCCTGGTGGGGGTGGTGAACACCGGCACGTACTACGGCTGCTACCTGGTACTGCTGACCCGGCTGCCGTACATCGCCGCTCATGTGATCGCCTTCGCGCTGAGCATGACCGGTTCCTTCTTCCTGAACTGCCGGTTCACCTACCGGACCCGCCCCACCTGGCGGAAGTTCCTGCTCTTCCCGCTGACCAACGCCGCCAACTTCGTCATCACCACCGGAGGCGTCTACCTGCTGGTCGACCTCGCCGGATTCAGCAGCCGGTACGCCCCGCTGGCCGCCGCGGCGGCGGCCATCCCGATCACCTTCCTCGTCTCCCGGACGATCATGCTCCGGCCGGAACCCGCCCGCCGGGTCTGAGCCGCCCGGCCGGGCCCACATCCCCAACTCCTTCCGAATCGTTGGTCGAATCAGTGGCCCCAGCCACGTCCACTGCCTAACATCGATCACCGCAAGGTCTTGTGCACTGATGCACAAAGTCTCCCCGGGAGGTTCCTTTGCACCGCCGCCGTCGCACCGCGCTCACCGTCTCCGCCGCCCTGCTCGCCGGCGCCCCACTCCTGGCCGCGTGCGGCAGCGGGACCCACCCGGGGGCGGCGGCCGTCGTCGGAGGGGAACGGATCGAGGTCGCCACGCTCCAGGGCCAGGTGGCCTCCGTGCGCGCGGCGCAGAACAAGACGAAGGACCCCGCCCAGCTCATCGACAAGTCGGGCCAGCTCAGCCGGGCCAAGCTGCACGGCATGATCTTCGACAAGGTCGTCGACCGGGCCGCGCGGGACGCGGGCGTGACCGTGAACCGCGCCGAGATCCAGCAGATGCGCAAGGACGCCGAGGCCCAGTCCGGCGGTCCGGCGGGGCTGCGTACGGTGATGCTCCAGCGGAGCTGGATCGCCCCCGACCAGATCGACGCCGTACTGCGCGAGCAGGTCCAGCTGACGAAGCTGGGCACCGCCCTCGGCGTCGATCTCCAGCAGCCCTCCGGCCAGCAGGCCGTGTCCGAGGCGCTGAGCAAGGCGTCCAAGGAGCTCGGCGTCGACGTCAACCCGCGCTACGGCACCTGGGACAGCAAGCAGACCCAGCTCGCCGCCTACCGGGCCCCCTGGATCACCCAGGTCACCAAGCCGGAAGGCGCGGGAGCCTGACCTGCGACGGAACGGGCGGCGGCGACAGAGGTAGATTCGAACGGTGAACGCTGAAGACCCCGGCCGCATCGTCCTGCTCACCGCCAGCCACCGCGTCGCCCCCGGACTGCTGTCCTGGCCCGCCTGGCAGGCACTGCACGCCGCCGACCGGGTCCTGTGCGCCGACCCGGACCACCCGCAGCTGCCGTACCTGCGCGAGGCCGGTGTCACCGTCGAGCACGCCGCGCCCACCGCGCCGGAGCTCGTCGACGCGTGCGCGGGCGGCCGGAGCGTCGTCGTCCTCGCGGGCGGCGAGGGTGACGACGCGCTCACCGACGGCCTGGCCCGGCTCGCCGGATCGGGGCGGACGCGGATGCCGGACCTGGAGCTGCTGCCCGGCTCGTACGACCTGCCGGGCGCCCGGCTCCTCGACCTGGTCCAGATCATGGACCGGATCAGGGCCGAATGCCCGTGGACCTCGCAGAAGACCCACGAGGGCCTCGCCAAGTACGCCGTCGAGGAGGCGTACGAGCTCGTCGAGGCGATCGAGGACGGCGACCGCGACGAACTCCGCGAGGAGCTGGGCGACGTCCTCCTCCAGGTCGTCTTCCACGCCAGGATCGCCGAGGAGGGCCGCCCCGGGGACGGCGCGGAGCCGTTCTCCGTCGACGACGTGGCCGCGACCCTCATCGAGAAGCTGATCCACCGCCACCCGCACGTCTTCGGCGACGAGACCGCCGAGACCCCCGAGGACGTCCACGCGCACTGGCTGCGCACCAAGGCCGTCGAGAAGCAGCGCGACTCGGTCACCGACGGGGTCCCGGTCGGCCAGCCCGGCCTCGCGCTCGCGGCCAAGCTGGCGAGCCGGGTCCGTACCGCCGGTCTCGACGTGCCGCTCCCCACCGGCGAGGGCATCGGCTACGAGCTCCTCGCCCTCGCCGTCCGGGCCGAGCGGGACGGCGTCGACCCCGAGGCCGCCCTGCGCGCCGCGGGCCGCGCCTACCGGGACGCGATCAGAGCGGCGGAGGGCCACGGCGGGGGCGGGCGCCGGGGGGAGACGGACGGAGCCGGGAACCGCGGCTGACGCCGGGGCGGCGGACAGCGGCGGAGGGCCGCGGCCGATGCCGGAGGGCCACGGCCGGCGCCCGAGGGCAGCGGATAACGTCGAAGGGTGAACGACAGCCCCGCCGCCGACCGCCCCGCCGAGCAGCCTCCCACGTGTCCCGCCCACCGGTCCACGGACCCGACCGCCGACCGGCCCGTGCCCGCCACGGAGCCCGCGCCCGCCACGGACCACCCGGCCGTGCCGCCCGCCGCCTGCCCGGCGGCCGGGGCGCCCGAGCTCTTCACCTGGGAGTTCGCCACCGACCCGTACCCGGCGTACGCGTGGCTGCGCGAGCACAGCCCCGTACACCGGACCGCGCTGCCCAGCGGCGTCGAGGCATGGCTGGTGACCCGGTACGAGGACGCCCGGCAGGCCCTCGCCGACTCCCGGCTCTCCAAGAACCCGGCCCACCACGCCGAACCGGCGCACGCCAAGGGCAAGACCGGCATCCCCGGTGAGCGCAAGGCGGAGCTGATGACGCACCTGCTGAACATCGACCCGCCCGACCACACCCGGCTGCGCCGCCTGGTCTCCAAGGCGTTCACCCCGCGCCGGGTCGCCGAGTTCGCCCCGCGCGTCCAGGAGCTGACGGACCGGCTCATCGACCGTTTCGCCGGGAACGGCGAGGCCGACCTCATCCACGACCTGGCCTTCCCGCTCCCCATCTACGCGATCTGCGACCTGCTCGGCGTACCGCCCGAGGACCAGGACGACTTCCGGGACTGGGCGGGCATGATGATCCGCCACGGCGGCGGGCCGCGCGGCGGTGTCGCCCGGTCGGTGAAGAAGATGCGCGGCTACCTCGCCGAGCTCATCCACCGCAAGCGCGAGAACCCCGGCGACGACCTGATCTCCGGGCTGATCCGGGCCAGCGACCACGGCGAGCACCTCACCGAGAACGAGGCCGCCGCCATGGCCTTCATCCTGCTCTTCGCCGGTTTCGAGACCACCGTCAACCTCATCGGCAACGGGGTCTACGCCCTGCTCCGCAACCCCGGCGAACGCGAACGGCTGCAACGGTCGCTCGACGCGGGGGAGGAGGGGCTGCTGGAGACCGGGATCGAGGAGCTGCTCCGCTACGACGGCCCGGTGGAGCTGGCCACCTGGCGGTTCGCCACCGAACCGCTGACGCTCGGCGGACAGTCCGTCGCGGCCGGGGACCCGGTGCTCGTGGTGCTCGCCGCCGCCGACCGCGACCCGGCACGCTTCTCGGATCCCGACACGCTCGACCTCGCCCGGCGTGACAATCAGCACCTCGGATACGGGCACGGCATCCATTACTGCCTGGGCGCGCCGCTCGCCCGACTGGAGGGCCGGACCGCGCTCGCCACGCTGCTGAAGCGCCTTCCGGACCTGCGACTTGCGGTGGAACCAGCCGATTTGCGGTGGCGCGGAGGGCTCATCATGCGTGGACTTCGCACACTCCCCGTGGAGTTCACGCCGGAGCGTACGGACACAGAAACTGACGCTTCATCAACTCTGTGACTTTCACGTGATCTGCGCTGCATCGACTTGTGACGCGCGTTCGAGTCCGGCTAGGTTCACCGTTCGACCTACCAGTCACACGTCAGTCACACGGAAGGCAATTCCATGGGATCCGCGAACGGCAGGCACCGTCGCCCCCGGCAGGCACCCGCCATCGTCGTCGCAGCGGGCGTGACCGGATCGGCCATCGCCATTCCGCTGCTGGGCGCGTCGGGCGCGTCCGCGGCCGACGCCACGACCTGGGACCGGGTCGCCGAGTGCGAGAGCGGCGGCGCGTGGAGCGCCGACTTCGGCAACGGTTTCTACGGCGGCCTCCAGCTCTCGCCGGAGACCTGGAAGGCGTACGGCGGTCAGGACTACGCGGAGCGCGCCGACCTCGCCAGCCGGTCGCAGCAGATAGCGGTGGCGGAGAAGGTCCTGGAGGACCGGGGCCCGAAGGCCTGGCCCAGCTGCTCGGTCATCTCCGGTCTGGCGGCCGACGGCTCGCTGCCCGGCGTGGATCCCGGCACCGCTTCCGTCGGCGACCCCGCCGGGCAGGTGGACCCGTCCGGGACCGGGCGGCCCGCCTCGTCCGACCCGGCGGCGGACGACGCCGGGAACTCCGGCGAGCGGCCGGGAAAGGCGAAGGGGGAGGCGAAGGAGAAGACGAAGGGTGAGGCGAAGGGCACTCCGTCGGCGCAGTCCTCGCCCTCGGCCACCCCGTCCGCCGGAACCCCGTCCGACGCGCCGTCACGCGCGCCCCGGGACGCCGCCACTTCACCCGGATCGGCCAACGACGCGGGCGGCCGGCACCGCGGCACCCCGGCCGCCGAGGGGAGCCGTGACGCCGGCGGCGACCACCGCGAGTCGGGCCGGCACGCCTCGCGCGGCGGCAACGGCGCACGCGACACGGCCGAACAGCCCGCCGACGGCGCGTACACCGTCCGGCCCGGCGACAGCCTCTGGACGATTGCTGATGCACAGAAGGTTCCCGGCGGCTGGCCCGCACTCTACGAGGCGAACAAGGCCGTCGTCGGCTCCGACCCGGACCTCATCCTCCCCGGCCAGAGCCTCGAGATCGACCTGAAGTCGGAGTAGGGGCGGCCCGGAGGCAGTCCGGCAATCGTCTGAAAACGCCTCGAAAACCGGGGCAGTTCAGGGGCCTATGTCCACTTATGCGTAAGTGAGACATGGGTCTCTTTACGTCTCCCGGCGTGTCGCGTTCCGCGAAGCCTTCCATGCCGCTCCCACCTGCGGAAACGGCAGTTCTTCCGATGCAAGTACGGGCTGATTGTCCGATGTGTCCATCTTTGAATGTAGGACTTGCGTATGTTTACGGTCGGAATCGCTCGCACCGCGGGCCCCGTCGACCGTCACGCCGAATCCTGCCGTCGGTCGAAGGGAAAACAGACGCGTACAGCGCCGTAGGCAGGAGCGGGGGACCCAGGTAAGCCGCCGGGTCCGGACGTCGTGACGACGTATCGGACCAGGCTCGGGGTGAAGTCGCGCGCTAGGACGTGCGACCGGGCAACTCACTCGGCCCGAACCCGACAGCTCACCTCGTAGGCGTCGGTGAGGAGAAGTTCCATGCTGCTTTCCAGCAAGGGCAAGCACCGCCGCCCGTCCAAGGTCGTCCGTATCGCCACGCTCGCCGGCGTCGCCGGTGCCGCCGTCGCCGTGCCGCTGATGGGCGCGACCAACGCCTCCGCCGCCTCCGTCGCCACCTGGGACGCCGTCGCCCAGTGCGAGTCCGGCGGCAACTGGTCCATCAACACCGGCAACGGCTACTACGGCGGTCTGCAGTTCTCGCAGTCCAGCTGGGCCGCCGCCGGCGGTCTCCAGTACGCCGCGCGCGCCGACCTGGCCACCAAGGCCCAGCAGATCGCCGCCGCCGAGCGCCTCCTCGACATGCAGGGCCCGGGCGCCTGGGGCTGCGCCGCCGCCGGCGGCCTGACCAACGACGGTGTCGACCCGGGCGTCGACACCGGCTCGTCCTCGAACTCCTCCGCCAACTCGGCCGCCGGTTCCGCCGCCTCCGAGCAGCAGAGCGCCGCCCCGAAGAAGCAGGCCCAGCCGAAGCCGGCCGAGCGCACCGAGGCCCCCGCCGCCTCCCGCTCGGACCGCACCGAGGCCCCGCGCGCCGAGTCGAAGAAGACCGTCACCACCCCGACCGGCAAGAAGGTCAAGAAGGGCGACGGCGAGTACAAGGTCGTCACCGGCGACTCGCTGAGCAGGATCGCCGCCGAGCACGGCGTCAAGGGCGGCTGGCAGCGGCTGTTCGAGCTGAACAAGGACATCGTCGAGGACGCCGACCTGATCTACCCGGGTCAGCAGCTGCACCTGACGAAGTAACAGGGACTCTCTCCTCCCCGGCCGCCCCGGCCCGGCGCGCATCCCCCCGTGCGTGC
>NZ_JBHJQP010000059.1:0-41715 GCF_042262625.1 Streptomyces sp. NPDC056347
GGGATCTCCGGACCGGGCCCACAGCCGTTTCCTGCGCGGTTACCTACGGGCGCCCGCGCTCCACATGGGGGCCCCGTACTGGTAGGCCCCCAGACTCGGCGTCGCGTCCGTGGAGCCGTCGTTGATCCCCGGCAGCGGTATCGCCTGGTTGCGCGCGGGGGACTGCGCGCTCAGCCGGAAGTCGTGCTTCGCCGCGTCGACGAACAGCGGATCGGTTCCCGTGGGCAGGTTGTTGGAGAGCACCAGCCCGCCGTCGGTCGCGCCGGCCAGTCCCCGGATCTCGCCGACGTTGTTGTAGATCTTGGTGCCGGTCGACGCGTTCGGCTCCTTCACGTAGAACAACGTCATCCCGCCGGTGTTGTTGTACACACCGTTGTTGTGCGAGCCGGTGCCCAGGCCGTTGAGCATCACCGTGCCCTCGCGGTTGCCCCAGCCCACGTTGTTCGCGATCACCAGGTCGCTCTGGCCGTTGTCCGCGTAGACCCCCGAGATCCCGAAGGTGGTGAGGGTGGTGGCGGGCTTCGGGTCGTGCAGCACGTTGTGGTCGATGGAGGTGCCCATCATCCACGCGCTGCAGCAGGTGTAGATCGCGGCGACGTCGAGGCTGAGGCGGGCGTACCCCGAGATGTCGTTGTACGCGATCACGTCCTTGCCGGGAGTGAGCCCCTCCACCTCGTTCCACTGGAGGTTGATGCCGCTGCGGCCGACGTCGGCGATGGTGTTGTGGGTGACCGTCTGGCTGTTGCCCTGGACGGCGATGCCCGCCGCGTAGGTGCCCATGTAGTCGACGTCACGGATCACGTTGTCCGTCGCGGTGTTGTTCTGCCCGCGCAGCGCGATGCCGTTCCCGGCGCTCAGCGCCAGATCGCTGTTGACGATCTTGTTGAAGGTGCCGTCGAGGACGATGCCGGTGTCGCCGACGCCCCGGGTGACCGTGGAGCCGCAGTCCGTCGCGCCCCGGGTGATGTCCGTGTAGTGCGACAGGTAGCGGCCGGTGATGCCGTCCAGGGTGACGCCGGTGCTGGTGGCGCCGGTGCGCACGGTGGTGGCGAACAGGCCGACGCCCTGGACCGTGGTGTGGCCGACGCTCGCCAGGTCGAAGCCGTACGTGCGGCGCTTGGCCTCGACCGTGTGGCCGTTGGGGTCGTCGGTGGAGTACACGAACAGACGCTTGGCGGCCGGGTCGTAGAACCACTCACCGGGGCGGGCGAGTTCGCCGATCTTGCCGGAGAGTGCGTAGCGGGTCTCCTTGGGCACGACCTTGTGGACGCAGGGCGGTGCCTCGTTCAGCGTCACCGAGCCCACGGCGGAGCTCTTCACCGTGGTGGTGGCCGAGATGTACCAGTAGCCGGTGAGGGCGCGGGCGCCGTTCCAGTATCCCGCCGGGCGGGTCAGGGCCGGGTCGGTGACGGTGGCTTCCGCGCTGCCCGCACCGGCGTACTGGAGAGTGGGGGAGAGCAGGTCGAGACCCGGGTAGGGCCATTGGGCCTCGATGCCCATCTTCTTGTCGGTGAACACCTGCACGGTGGTTACGTCCTGGCCGAGGTCGACGTCGGTGCTGTACACGTTCCCGGCCGCCACCGCCTCGCTGAACGGTGAGTCCGCCGCGAACGGGTCGGACTCGGCGATCTTCGTGACGTCGGCGGCGGTGACCGGCCGGAAGCCGCCGACCTTCGACGCGCCGCTCACCGTCACCTCGGCCCCCGGAGCGGCGCGGTAGGTGATCGGCTGCGCGGCGGTGCCGGAGCGGGCCGGGACGACGGTCTCCTCGTACGTACCGGTCATGATCAGGCAGGTGTCGCCCGGGACCATCACGTCGGCGCACTGCTGGATGTGCTCGAACGCGGAGGTCCGGGTCTTGCCCCCGGCCTGGTCGCGGCCCGAGGGCGAGACGTAGTACGTCTGCCCCGACCGGGCCCGGTCCGGCTGCGCGACGGCCGGGCTGCCGGCCGCCACCACCATCAGGGATGTGAGCAGGGCGGCTGCGGACCAGGCCCCGCTGCGGGGCCGTGGCCTCCAACTCCTCATCACGCTGTGGTCCTTTCTCTTCTCTCGGCTCTTTCTCGGACGGGGAGGTCGAACCCGGTCGTCCCTTCCCGGTTCATCCCTTCACGGCGCCGACGGTGAGACCGCTGATGATGTGGCGCTGCATGTAGATGAAGAAGATGACGACGGGCGCGACGGCGAGCAGAAGGTTGGGAAACACCTTCGTCAGGTCGGTCGAGTACTGACTGATGCCGGCGTAGATCGCCGTCGTGACCGTGTAGTGCCCGGATGACGGGCTGAGCAGGATCTGGGGGGAGACGAAGTCGTTCCAGATCCCGATCGAGTTGAGGATGAGCACCGTGACGACCGCGGGACGCATCAGCGGGAAGATGATGGACCAGAACGTCCGGTACCGGCCCGCTCCGTCGATCGTCGCCGCGTGGTCGATGTCCACGGGGATGGTGCGGATGAAGCCGACGAACAGGAAGATGCTCACCGGCAGCGTGGACGCCACGTCGTGCGCGACCAGACCGGTCACGGTGTTCGCCAGACCGATCTCGCGCAGCACGTAGATCACCGGAATGATCACCGCTGCGCCCGGGATGAACGTACCGGCCAGGAAGTACAGCAGCACCAGCTGCGTACGCCGCTTCAGACTGCGCGCGATCGCGTACGCGGCAGGACCCGCGAGCAGGATGCACAGCACGTCCACGATCACGACGAGGAACAGGGTGAAGCCGTATCCGCCGATCACGTTGAACTGCGGGCTGTTGATCGCGGCCGACATGTGCTCGAAGGTCAGCCCGTCCAGCGGAATCGAGAACGGGTTGTCGAGGATGTCCTGCTGGGACTTGAACGCGTTGACCACCAGCAGGTAGATCGGCACGATCATGACGACGAAGAGCACGCCGAGCAGGACCCGCCGCACCGGTGAGCGCGGCTCCTTGTCCTCCGTGTCCCGGGTGTCGTCACCCTTGGCCGGGCGGGCCTTGGCCCTCTCGCGGACCTCTGCCTCTAGTACCACCACCACCGGCTCCTTACTGACCTGTCGCGGCCTGGTCTTGACGGTTGCGCAGCGCCGTCACGAGGAGGGCGAGCGCGGCGGACACCACCATCAGGAACACCGCCTGCGCGGTCGCGTACCCGACCTTGGTGCCCTCGAAGGAACGGGCGAGAATGAGGTACGTGAACGTCTGCGTCGAGCCGGCCGGCCCACCGCCGGTGAGGCTGACCACGATGTCGTACGCCCGGATGAGGCCCACCAGGTTCAGCACCGTCGCCACGGTGACCACGGGCGCGATCATGGGGATCACGATCCGTGTGTTGATCTGCCGCCTGGACGCCCCGTCGAGCGCGGCGGCCTCCAGCAGTTCGGCGGGGACCGTCTGGAGGGCGGCCACGAACAGCACCACGTTGAAGCCGAACCCGGCCCACACGATCACCGCGATCAGCGAGACCAGGGCGAACGTCTCGTCGAAGAGGAAGCCGACGGGCTCGATCCCGAACTTGGCCAGCGTGTTGTTGATGGCGCCGTTGGTGCCGAGGATCGCCGCCCACAGGTAGCCGAGGATCAGCGCGCTGATGACGTGCGGGAAGTACGCGACGGCCCGGAAGAACGAGTTCGAGCGGGAGCGGCCCTTGAGGGCCAGTGCGTACACCAGCCCCAGGCCGACCATGAGCACGGTGCCCGCCACCGCGATCAGTCCGGTCACGTACCAGGCGTCCGAGGAGCTCGGGTCGTCGAACAGGTGCTTGTAGTTGTCGAACCCGATGAACGCCGCGGTGGAGAAGCCGTCCCAGTCGGTGAGGCTGAGGTAGATCGCGACGCCCACCGGGACCACGGTCATCACGGTGTAGAGCAGGACGGCCGGGCCGATCATCCCGAGGGACACGGCCGACTCGCGCAGCCTCACCCGTCGCTGCTGCGTCCGTCCCTGGTTCAGCCCTGCGAGTTCCACCACTTGTCCAATCCATCGGCGGCGTCCGCGGGGGACGAGCCCGTGTACAGGGACTGGACCTGCTTGTTGAGCTCGTCGCTGAACCCGGCGATCGGCTGGCGGTCACCGGACTTCACGAGCACCGAGGGCGCCTTGTCCAGGATCTGCTGCACGGCGGTGCCGAGGCTGGACGTCTCGTAGGTGAAGCCGCTGCGCAGGTTGCCGTCCGAGGCGAGCTGGCTCTTGATGGCCTCCGGGTCGGTGGTTGCCCACTTCACGAACTTGATCGCCTCGGCCTTGTGCCGGGACTTGTTCACCACGACGTACGGGTTGGAGAGGTTGCCGAACTGTCCGGACGGGTAGGCCCCGTCGGTGGGCATGGTGAACACGCCGACCTCGTCGCTCTTCTTCGCCGCGTCCGCGGCGGGCACGAAGAACGACCCCATCATGTACATCGCGGACTTGCCGTTGAGGAAGTTCGTCTGGCCGTCCGCGTAGGTGAGGCCGAGCGCGCTCTTCTCCAGGTAGCCCTTGTCGATCCAGCTCTTGTAGGCCTGGAAGTAGGACAGGTAGTCGCTCTTGGCGAAGGAGTTCTTGCCGGCCTTGCGCTTGGCGGTCCAGTCCGGGTCGGCGGTGAGCACCCCGGCGTCGGCCATCATGGAGAACTGCCCGCCGGTGACCCACTGGCCGGAGGTCTGGAGCGGCTTGTAGCCCGCCTTCTTCAGATCCCCCATGGCCGTGGTGAACTGGGCCATGGTCCGGATCTTGGTGGCGTCGACGCCCGCCTTCTCGAAGGCGGCCTTGTTGTAGAAGACGAGGGACTGGATCTGCTCGCCCACACCGGCGACGTAGCGCTTGCCGTCCAGGGTGTACTGGTCGGCCAGCGGGGTCTTCGCGGCCCAGTCCTGGTCGGACAGGTCGGCGAAGAGCTGGGCGGTCTCGGCGCTCGGAATGATCTGCTGGGCGACGTCCGGCGGGTCGCCCGCGGCCAGGTCCTGCCGGAGCTTCGCGTCGGCGGATATCGTGCCGGTGAGTTCGAGCTTGATGTTCACACCGGGGTTGGCCTTCTCGTACTTGGCGAAGAGGTCGTTCCAGTACTTCTCCGTCAGGTTCGGCGTGATGTTCACGATGACGCGGAGGGTCGTGCCCTCCGAGGCCTGGTCGGATCCGCCGCCGCAGGCGACGGCGGAGACCATCACCAAAGGAGCCAAGGCGAGTCCGCAGGTACGGCGCCACACTGTTTTCATGGGACACGCTCCGTTGCGTAGTCGTGAATAATCGATAGGTGATGCTCAGCCGCGGAGCCCCTGGTGGAGCGGCGGCGGGGGTCCGCGGGCGTACCTGGAGGAGGAACGCCCGGCGGGGATGGTGCGATGCGATGAGATGGAGACGGGTGAGGTTCTCGCCCCTGTTCCTATCGTCTATCGATTGCTGATGCTAGGGGTGGCACTCCGCATCTTCAAGAGTGCTGCCGCAAACCTCTGCGGTCGGTTTCTGATGCTCCGGTCGGACGGGGCGGTGCGGCAACCACCGCACGGTGAAGAGCCCTTGGGGCGCCGGGGAGTGCACCATGAGCGTCAGTCGGCTCAGATGATCGCCCCAACTCCGCTTCAGTACCGGGTCGTCGAGTTCCCGGCGTACGACATCGACGTCCGCGGCGCGCGGATCCCAGCGCATCATCAGGCCGCTGCCTCCGGGGGCGGTGACCGTGGCCCAGCCGTCCCCGTACGTGACCTGACCGGCCAGCACATGATGGAGCGCCACGCCGGCGCCGGCGCCCTCCCACCGGTCCTCGACGCTCACCCGCGCGTCCGCCTCCCCGTCGGCCCGCAGCAGGCGGACCGTGCGGTGCCAGCGGGTGAGCGTGCCGGACGGGTAGGCCCCGCTGATCTCGGCGGTCATCCCGGCGGCGTCGGGGCCGAGTTCGACGCGTACGTCCCGGGCCCGGTGGTCGGGGCCCGGCCGCTGCGGGGCGCCCGGCTCGGGGACGTTGTGCCAGTCGCTGCGGAACGGCCACTTGTCGTAGCGGTCCGGCCCGAAGGTCCGCGCGGTGTACGTGGGACGGCCGACGTCCACCACCAGGGGCCGCCCGTCCGCCGCCACCCAGTAGGTGCCGACGTCCAGATGGTTGTGGTGCTCGCCGTTGTGCCCGGCCTTCACGGCGACCGCGAGCCCCTGCGTGCTGGACGCCCGCTCGCGGGCCAGCAGGATCTGGAGCCGGGGGAGCCAGGTGTGCGCGGTCAGCCACGGAGCGGAGGGGGCCGGTGGTGTGGCGGGCCCCTCCGCCGCGGGCCCCGGGGGGTCGGCGACGACCGCGCGGCACCAGCGTTCGTCGGCCAGCGCGGTCAGGGCCCGGCCGAGCCCGGCGCGCGGCGGCGCGGGGTCGTGCTGCCGTCGGGCCCCGGCCAGGGCGTGGGCGGCCGTGCCGGGCTGTCCGAGCCGCAGGCCCCAGCGGAAGGGGACCTGCCAGGGCTGTCCGGCGGAGAGCCGGGCCGGGGCGTCGCCCACGTTCACGTACCAGTCGTCGCCGAGATGCATGCGCTGCGGGTACTTCAGCAGCTCGCCCAGGACCGGCAGCCGTCGGGCGTCCAGGGCGGGCCCGCCCACCCCGGCCAGCAGATCGAGGATCTCCAGCAGCCGGCAGGCGCCCACCCACCAGTAGGCGATCCCCTCGTCGATGCCCCCGTCGTCGGGGAGCGTGACGACGTAGTGGTCCAGCCCCGCCACGACCAGGCGCACCAGCCGGGCCCGTCGGGCGTCGTCCTCGCAGAGCAGCAGCGCGGCGGCGAGCACGGCGCCGTGAATCCACGGGTTCCAGTTGTTGGCGCCGCCCTCGGCACCGATCCACCGCCAGTCCCGGCGGCGCTCGAAGGGCCGCAGTACCCGGTGCTCCACCTCCCGGCGCAGCCGGCGGCGCAGTCCCGGCATCCGGCGGTCGAGGCGCGGGCCCAGGGCGTGATCCGCCCAGGCGAAGAGTGAGGCGACCTCGGCGGCCCCCAGGTCGAGAAAGGGGGCGTCCGGATCGGGCACCAGCTCACCGCGTTCTGCCGCGAAGCGGTCGTGCGGCGCCCAGCACCACGTACTGGCCTCGGCGAACGCCACCAGCCCGTCGATCGCGGCGTCCAGGAAGGGGCAGGCCCCGGGAGCCCCGGCGGCGTCGGCCGGCTCGTCGGCCAGCACCGCCGCCAGGGCCAGCAGCGACACCCGCTCCTGCAGTGCCCACGCGGCGTCCTCGTACGCCCCGCGGTCCCCGTCGCGGAAGGCGCGGGCCCAGGCCCCGGCGGAGAGCCGCGGTTCCGGCCGTCCGAGCTCCGCCCCGGCCTCGGCCAGTACCCGCTCCCGTGCCGCCACCGGGATCGCGTCCCACACCTCGCGGCAGTCGATGTCCGGCACCCCGGTCCGGGCGGCCGGGGCGCCGAGCAGCCGTGCCAGTCCGGCATCGTCCGCGGCGCCGAGCACCGCCGCGAGGCAGGTTCCCAGGGGCCCCGTCACGGAGCTCATTCCTCCCCGTCCAGCTCCAGCTCGATCACCGGCAGCAGCACATCGGGGCGCGTGATCGGCAGGGTCAGGGTGAGCGTCCCGGCCGGCTGGTCCGGCGGCGCGAGGTTGTTGTGCTCGTGCCGCGCGCCGTCCAGCTCCTGGAAGCGGATCTCCGAGCCGTCGTGCAGCAGCTGGGCGTACCGCACCCGCCCGGCCAGTCCCGGCAGATGGAGATGCTTGAGCGGCCAGGCCAGCAGGTGCAGGTACAGCCGGTTGCCGGACTGCGTGTACAGGGCGTTCGCGGGCGGGCGGTGCGCGCTCGGCCCCGCGCCGTGCACGGACCGCGCGTGCAGCGCGGTCCACTCGCCGATGGCCCCGAGCGTGGCACGGGCCCGGGGCTCCAGGGCGCCGCGGCCGGTGGGGCCGACGTTCAGGATCAGATTGCCGCCGCAGGCGACGGACTCCACCAGCATCCGGACCAGCAGTGCGGGGTCCTTGTAGTCGTGGTTGTCCCGGTCGTACCCCCAGGAGCCGTTCAGCGTGTGGCAGGCCTCCCACCGCACCCGCTCGCCGCCCCGCTCCAGCGGCCGGTCGGGCTGGTACTGCTCGGGCGTCACATAGTCACCGGGGATACCGAGCCGGTCGTTGACGAGGATGCCGGGCCGCAACTCCTTCGCCAGCGCCATCAGCCGCTCGGCGCCCCACTCCCCAGGGCCCTTCTCCGGATAGCTGAAATCGAAGAAGAGGAGATCGATCTCGCCGTACCCGGTGAGGAGTTCACGGATCTGTCCCTCCATGTAGGCCCGGTAGCGCGCCATGTCACGGGGTTCGTCGTGGGCCCCGGTGCCACGCAGCGGATGGTGCTCGTCCACCGGGAATTCGGGGTGGTGCCAGTCGAGCAGCGAGTAGTACAGGCCGACCCGCAGCCCCTCCGCGCGCATCGCCTCGACGAACTCGCGCACCAGGTCGCGGCCGGTCGCCCGGACCGAGGTGTAGTCGGTGAGCGCCGAGTCGAACAGGCAGAATCCGTCGTGGTGCTTGGCGGTCAGCACCGCGTACCGCATGCCCGACTCCCGTGCCGTACGTGCCAGTTGCCGGGCATCGAAGAGATCGGGGTCGAAGCGGCGCAGATAACGGTCGTACTCCTGCTGGGGCATGGCCTCCCGGCTGCGCACCCATTCGTGCCGGGCGGCGAGGCTGTACAGGCCGAAGTGGACGAACAGCCCGAAGCGTGCCGCCTCGAACCAGTCGCCGCAGTCAGGGATTCGGGGAGAAGCACCGGTCACGGAAGGCTCCTGACGCATTGACATCACTAATCGATTGGCTGTTATCTACCATCGATAGGCGATGATGTCACTGGCGTTGC
This sequence comes from Streptomyces sp. NPDC056347, assembly GCF_042262625.1. Taxonomy (NCBI): domain Bacteria; kingdom Bacillati; phylum Actinomycetota; class Actinomycetes; order Kitasatosporales; family Streptomycetaceae; genus Streptomyces; species Streptomyces sp. NPDC056347. The sequence continues at coordinate 8,770 of NZ_JBHJQP010000059.1, forward strand.
GTGCGGCGAGCACGCGGAAGGGCACGGGCATGCACCCGATTCGGGACCAGGAAGCGCCGTCGACGGGGGAGTCCCCCAGCAACGGGAAGGAGCGGACCCGCAGTTACGAGTCGATGCGAGCGCCGGTCCACACCTCGGACTACGTACGGCCCACCGCGCAGATGGTGGACGCGCTGAAGAACGTGAGCGCCGCGACGGCCTGCGCGAAGCTGCACCAGGTGGGGATCACCCGGACTTTCATCGACGGCCCGGTGCCACTGCACCGCGACCCGGACGTCAAGGTCACCGGCGGTGCCGTGACCCTGCAGTTCCTGCCACAGCGCGAGGACGTCTTCAACGGTGCGGAGCAGGAGGACATCGAGCGCAAGACCGCGTTGTGGGGCGTCCTGGAATCCATCCGGCCCGGTGACGTGCTGGTCGTCTCCGCCTTCGGCAGCCACTTCACCGGCTGTCTCGGCGACATGCTGGTGCGGTACTTCAAGCTGCGCGGCGGCGCCGGGATCGTGGTGGACGGCAGGGTGCGTGACGCCGCCCGGATCCGCGCCCTGGGCGTGCCCGTCTGGTGCACCGGAGTCACCCCGCACTATGCCTCGCAGACCGACCTGTTCCCGTCCGCCTTCAATGTGCCGGTCGGGGTCGGCGGCTCCCTGGTGACGCCCGGCGACCTGATCGTCGCGGACGAGGACGGTGCCGTGGTCGTCCCGCAGCAGAACGCGATCCCGCTCGCCGAGGACTCCCTGCTGCATCAGGACCGCGAGGAGTTCGCCCGCCGCCGCCTCGACGAGGGCGGCCGCCTGTCCGACTACTACCCGCTCACCGGCGAGGGCCTGACCGAGTACCTGGCGAGCCGCCCCACCACCTGATCCCGGGCCGGAGCGGGCGCGACACTGTCGGGTGAGCCCGGGTCGCGCCGGCTTCCCCGGTGCCCCGTCGTGGTTGATGCCGCTGCTTCACACGCTCGGCCGGTACGCCGTTGCCGCGAGAGCGCCGAGATGTGCCCCGGCCCGATGAGCCGAGGTCCTCGGGCAGCCCTCAGGGATTCCCGCGACTCCCGTCGTGGATCCAGCGCGCCATCTCGGTGAAGGCGTCCAGCGTGCGTGGATGTGCCCGGCCGTACCACTCCGCGCAGTCACGGCCCAGCCGGTCGTACAGGGTGGCGGCCCCGCGGGGATCTCCGCTGTCCCCGGTCAGCTCGGCCAGCTCCATCCGTGCCGCGATGACGAGGTGGTGGTCCCGCCCGTGTTCTCTCGTGAGCCTGCGCACGGCCAGCTCCGCGGCGCTCAGCCGGTCGCCGAACCCGCTGTCGGGAGCCGGCCGGAGGGACGGTTGGGCGTACGAGAGGGGCGTGGGGCCGAACCGATGCGGCCCCGCCTTGCCGGAGCGTCGGTCGAGCAGATCCTCGGTGCTCGTGATGGCGTGGACGACAGTCCGTGCGTTCTCCGGGCGCCGCAGAGGGTCCTTGGCCAGCAGATCCATGATCAGCGCTTCCAGCGGCTCCGGGATGTCAACACCCTGTGCTCCGGGCGGCCGCGGTGTGCGTTCCTCGTGTGCCCGGGCGAGAGCGATCGGGTCGGCGCGTTCATCACCGAACGGCGGCATTCCCGTGACCATTTCGTACATCACACAGCCGAGGGAATACAGGTCGCTGCGCGCGTCACCCGCCTCGGCCCGGCATCGCTCCGGTGACATGTACAGCGGTGTCCCCGTAATGGTGTGTGTCTCCGTGGCATCGACGAATCGGGACAGCCCGAAGTCGACGATGCGCACGTCGCTGTCCGTCTCGCGGATGAGGATGTTGCCGGGTTTGACATCCCGGTGCACGACGTTCTGGTCGTGGGCGGCGGCGAGGCCCTGCGCGATCTGTCTGCTCCACCGACACGTTCGGGCGAGCGTGAGCGGCGTGGGGCGCAGATAGGCGGCCAGGGGTTGGCCGTCGACATACTCCATGACGAGAAATGGAGGGCTCTCGCTCAGATATCTGTCGTGGATCGAGGCGACGTACGAACTGTCCACCTTGGCCGCCGCGAGACTCTCGCGAGCGAACCGCTCACGCACCCGCGCGCTCCGCTCGGCGCTCGAACGAGGTCCGGCCAGCTTGTCCAGCGCCAGGAATTTCAATGCCACGTCACGCGCGAGTTCCTTGTCCTGCGCCTTCCACACATCGCCGAATCCACCGCTGCCGAGATGGCTGATCAATCTGAAGCGCTGGCCGGGTCCGATGAACTCGGTGGCTGGTCCGGGCCATTCGTGTGCGGAATGGGAAGGTCGGCCGGCTCCATGCGTGTCCTTCATGTTCCCTCCGCTTCTGCGCCCTGCCACGTCTTCTGCGGCCATGCTTCGAGGTGGGGCGTCGTGGCGAGATTCTCGTGCCATGCGGCGAAGAAGGTGACACGTTGGTCCAGCATCCGCTCCAGGCCGATGGTGACGGAGCGCAGTTCCTCGCGGCCCTGCTGGCCGAGCTCCTGCTTGAGGGCGGGAACACGACCCCACTCGATGATCAGCCAGATGAGGGCGGCGACCGTGACGGCGAGCACGGACGTCAGGAACGGGCCGCGCGGAGCGGCGAACGCGGTGACGCTGCCCGCCGTGACCAGGCAGATCGAGGCCACCAGCCGGACAGGGCGGTGCCGCACGGCCTCGATCCGTTGCCGTGTGAGCTCCTGGACGATTTCCCGGGCTTCGTCGAGCAGCGGGTCCTCGGGGACCGTGACATCGGGGTCGGAGGGGAGCGTCTGTTCCCATTGCCCCCAAGCGACGTCGAACTCGGCGGGAAGCAGGAGACGGGAGCGCCTCTCGCAGGTCCCGGACGCCTTCATGATCTGCGGCCACAGCGCCTGCAGCGCCAGCTGCCGAGCCTCCTCTCCCAGCCGCACGGAGTCAGGCACGAAGACGGCGTTCACCAGGAGTTTCTGTAGATCGACCGGCTCCTGCGCGGCCAGGGCCGCCGTGTGCTCCGCGTGTGCCGCTTCCGTGTCGCCACCGTGTTCGACGACCGTCCTGAGGTAGCGGATCCGTGACGCGAGCGCGGCCTCCTCGGGGTCGTGGCGGTCGATGAGGGAGTCCAGGGCGCTCGCCGCGTGGCCCACCGACTCGGAACCCGACGCACCGGGAAAAGCCGAGCGCAGGTGGCCGAGGGTGGCTTCGGACACGGAGGCCTCCTCCCAGCCTCGGCGGAGCGCGTCCCAGTCGCCGGTGTACGCCTGACGCAGCTCTCCGTAGTTCTGTTCCGGGAGTTCCGGAGCAAGGTCTCTCATGTGCTGGGCCACCTGCTCGGTGGTCGAGGACACCCGGCCGGCGAGGTCGAGGCGGTCGAGCCACTTGTGCGTGGCCTGGCGGGCGGCGAGATGCGCACGTTCCCCCAATTCGCCGCAGGCGACGGCGTCGAGCACGACCTGGAAGTTCTCGTCCAGGGCGTACGGATCGATCGAGAGCAGGTACTTGTCCATCCAGTAGGCGGCTTCGTCCAGGTCGCCCGTGCGCGTACAGGTCAGAAGGAAGAAGAGATTGGACCGGTTCATGTCGCGGGAGTACGCCAAGGACCGGGCGTGGTGCATCAGTCTCGCCTTGTCGAGATGCCGGGAGGCCAGCGCCACGACTGCGGGGCCCAGCCAGAACGAGGGGTCCATGAGCATGCGGTTCTGCGCGCAGGCGGAGACCAGGTCCTTGTCCAGCACGCCACGTTCCAGGGCATACTTGGTGAGCTCGCTGACGAGTCCGTGGGCGAGCGCGCGCGTCTGCCGACGCTGCTCGAACCGGGCGTGCCATTCAAGGGTCAGCCGGGACAGCTCGGCCTCTGCCGCTATCCGTGCCTGATCCTTGGCGTACTGATCCGTGAACGTGTTGAACTGGCTGACCAATTGAAGAACTGATCCTTCGACACGTTCCACCGTGTGTGAGACATCGGCCAGCTCGGCGGAGACCGACCGCATGTCGCTCCGGAGCTTTGCGACGTCACCGCAGAGACCCCGGACCTCTGATTCCACCGCATCGACTGCGCTGTCCATGCTGTGCAGAGAGTCGTGCATCCTGGCGAACGGATCGCTGCCGGCGTCCGGTTGTTCACTCATTCCGCTCCCGCTCCCGTTCCCGCTCGATCGGAGGCCGCTTGTGTCTTCTCTCCGCATTGTCCGCAGAACCCCGTCGACGTGGTGCGGCAAGGCTAGTCTGATGGAACTGATGCGGGCCGACGGCAGGGTGTGAACATCGTGGACCAGCGGGGCGGGCCCGTACACCATCTGTTCTTCGGGCGTGACGATGCCGAACACGACTACGCCGACGGCCTGCTGAGGCAGGGCTTCCAGCAGACGCTCGCCTACGAAGCGGCTCTCGCCGGGCGCAAGTCCCTGGTCATCGGGCGAAAGGGCTCGGGCAAGAGCGCCATCTGCGCACAGCTCGCCCATGGTCAGGTCTACAGCGGTCCCACGACACAGATCGCGCCGGACAACGCGGCGGGCGATGTGATCCGGCGCTTCGATCTCCAGGGGGTCACCTCGGACACCGCGAAGTCGCTGATCTGGCGCTATCTCTTCGCTGTCCAGGCCGCCCGCCACCTCGTCCGGCACTCGGGCGAAGATCACCGGGGGTGGTTCCGGATCCCGCCCGCCGCGCGGGCCCTGCGTGATTTCCTCCATGCCAACGGAGAGGACGCCGATGCCCGCCTCACGGACCTGATCAGCCGTGGTGCCGGACGGCTGCAGTCGGCGGCCCTCTCAGTGAAGATGTTCGGCGTGGAAGCCAGTGTGCAGACAGGGGAGGCGCCCGCGGAAACCCGGTCCGAGGGAGCCCGCGCCATGCGCCAGCTCGATGCCCTGGAGACGGGTGTCCGGTCGGCACTCACCGCTTTGGAATGCGCCGAAGCCGGGCACCCGCCGTTGTTGGTCCTGGTCGATCAGCTGGAACTGGTCTGGCAGGCCGACCCCGACAGCCACGCCCTGGTCACCGGCCTGCTGATGGCGGCCAAGCACGCCGCGCGGATGTACGGATCGGCGGTGCGTTGCGTGCTGTTCATCCGCTCCGACATCTACGACACACTGAACTTCAGCGACAAGGACAAGTTCCGCAGCGACGAGATGCACATCGCCTGGACGCCGGAGGCCCTGCACGACGTTGCGCTCACCCGCGCCCGGATCTCTCTGGGGCGTCAGCTGAGCGATGCCGCGCTGTGGGGCGAGATCTTCCCTGCCACCGTATGCGGTGTGCTGACCCCCGACTATCTCACCGAACGCTGCCTGCCGCGCCCTCGTGACGCCATCCAGTACCTCACACGCTGCCGGGACGTCGCCTCGGCACGCGGCCACGCAACGATCCACGAGGCCGACGTCCTGACGGCCACCCAGCAATTCTCCTTGCTGAAACTTGACGACCTGGCCCGTGAGTACAACGTGGGATTCCCCTTTCTGCGCCAGGTTTTCGTCCTGTTCGAGTACGGAAGCTTCAGGATGCGCCGGGACACCTTCAACGAGCGCTTTGCCGCGGTGCGCGACTCCCTCCACGACAACTTCGACGACTACACCGAACTCCTCAACGAGCAATCGGTGTTGGAGGTGCTCTTCGCCATCGGCTTTCTCGGGGTGGGACGGGACGACGAGGTCGTGTACGCGGGGACCACCGTGCTGCCGATGCAGCCGGGTGACGACGAGCTTCACGTGCACCCGTGCTTCCGCCCGGCGCTGCACTGCGAGGGAACGGGCCCGGCCTCCGGCCTGCCTGGGCCGGGCCCCTCTCCGGACGCCTTGGTGCCCAGCTACTCCCACACCAGCTTTCTGCGCAGCGTCGCGGCGACGGACGTGGGCTTCATCCCGGACCGTGAGGTCCGCCTGCTCGACGAGGTCCGCTACGCGGCCGACCGTCTCCTGCGCCACCTCGACCGCTCGGGCCTGTCCGCCGACCTCCGGGTACAGGTGCGCCGGGACCTGGAGTCCGGCCTGGAGCGGCGTTCACGCAGCGCGGCCCGGGTCCACGTGCGCACTTTCGCCTCGCTCCTGACGGAGATGTCCGGCCGCCTCGAGGCGGCCGGCTACGGACGCGAGCCGGTCACGCTCCGACTGGCCGACGAGGCCCGCACCCTGGAGCGCGCGCTCGGCGGATCGTCCTCGGGCGGCGGAGGCTCCGACTCCTCGGGATGACCCCGCGCCTCGTGACGGCGGCCCGTCGTCACGGGAGACGCGCGGGCGCTGTGACAGCGGCGGCCTCCTGTGCCTCGGCCTTCACCACCGGCCCGCCTTCCCGGGCGCCGTCGGCCGCTCGGCGCACTCCCGGTCCGCGGCGGCCCGGCCCTCGGGGAGGAGCGGACCGCCGCGCCGGGGGTGCGCCCCGAGGTCAGGGACGCCAGTCGAACGGGAAGTGCTTGCTGGACCCCCCGTGGTACTCGTGGGAGAAGTCGAAGCCTTCCGCGTGGTCGCTCTCGACGACCCCCCAGGTGGCGATCTGGCCGGGGCCGACCTCGGCACCCGGGGCGTTGACCAGTTGGACGCGGCGGGAAGGATCGGCCGTGGGGCCGGTGAGGGCGGTCGCGCCGACGGAGACGGAGTCGGCGACGCTGGCCCGCCAGTAGGAGAGGTCCTCGGCGGCGTCGAACTGGACCGGTGCGTAGCGCACTTCGCGCAATTCGCTGATGAGCGAGCCGAACTGCCCCGGCCAGCCCCCCACATGGCCGGCGAAGATCTGCTCCAGTGCGTCACGCTGGGCCTGGTCGCCCTTGGCGTCGATGTAGAGCATCACCTTCATCGTGGCGTCCGGGTCGCCGACCCACATGTTCCCGGCGAATTCCCCCAGGGCCACCACGCCCAGACCGTCCAGGCGCACATCCCCGAAGTGGCCCTCGTGCACCTGCCAGACGAGCGTGAAGAGGCAGTCCCCGTGGGTCGGTGCCTGGGCGAACGTGCAGGGGCAGGGCAGCGCGCAGCTGCACACGTCGAACCACTCGCCCCGCAGATGCCAGTCGGGCAGTGTGCCGTCACCCGTGCCCGCGCGGACGACGGCGGGGGCGCTCTGCGATACGGCGGAAGTGGTGCACATAGTGGTCTCCTCCTAGATCGCCTATACCCCTAGGGGGTATCGTGCGACTAGGTTAGGGCGCCGGACGCTCATGCGTCAAGTACCCCTCGGGGGTATGGAGTTCAGTCGGGGAGTGAGCCGGTGAGGGCGAGGGTGACGAGTCGCTCGGCGAGTCGCTCGTCGAGCGGGGCGCCGCTGATGAGGGCGCGGGTGAACAGGGCGCCGCTGATCGCCTCGATGACGAGGCCGGGGTCCGTGTCCGGTGCGAGCTCGCCGCGCTCGACGCCCCGGCGGACCATGACGGCGCCGCGTTCGAGGCGCTCGGTCCAGTAGTCGAGGCGGCGGTCCGGCAGGGTGTCGTCGCGCTCGGCGCTCAGTCGCAGCAGGGCCTCGCCCTGCTGCGTGGCGAGCAGCCGTGCCAGTGCGCCGAAGTAGAGGGTGAGGTCGTCCCGGACACGCCCGGTGTCCGGGACGGGCATCGCCGCGTCGAGCTGCTCGCTCAGGGCTTCCAGGATCAGCTTCTCGCGGCTGCCCCATCGCCGGTAGACGGAGGTCTCGTGGACCCCGGCGGCGCGGGCGACGGCGCCGACGGTGGTCCCGGCGAGTCCGTGTTCCGTGAGGACGTCCACCGTGGCGGAGAGGACGGCGGAGCGCATGCGGGCCCCGCGGCGGCGCAGGGGCGGGGTGTTCGGGTCGGACGGGGTCATGCCCCACCCTAACGCAGGTGCACTTGCTTTATGTGGAAGCCGGACGTACGTTTCATTGCAAGGCGACTTGCGTTACGAGGCTCGAAGTCCCGGGGTCGCCGCCATGCCAAGGAGGCCATGTCATGGAGCAGATGCTCGCCGCCCGGCTGCACGTACCCAGCCGTACGCTGCGGATCGAGGAAGTGGCGAAGCCCGCCCCCGGTCCCGGGCAGGTCCTGGTGAAGGTGGAGGCCGCCGGCGTCTGCCTGTCGGACGTCCACCTCATCGACGGCACCCTCACCCCGCTGCTGCTGAGCGGCGACACGGTCACCCTGGGGCACGAGGTGTCCGGCACCATCGCGGAGACCGGACCCGGTGTCACCCGCTGGACCCCCGGACAGCGGGTCGTGCTGTACGCGGGCGAGGTCCGCGGCGGCGTCACGTACACCCGGGGTGTGGACTACGACGGCGGCTGGGCCGAGTACGCGCTCTCCGCCGAGGGCGCCCTCACGGAGCTCCCCGCGGCCATCCCCTTCGACCAGGGCGCGATCATCCCGGACGCGGTCTCCACCCCCTGGGGCGCGATCACCGTCACGGGCGCCGTGAAGCCCGCCGAGGCCGTGGGCGTCTGGGGCGTCGGCGGACTCGGTGTCCATGCCGTCCAGCTGCTGCGTGCCGTGGGCGCGTGCCCCGTCGTCGCCGTCGACCCCAATCCCGTCGCCCGCGAGCGCGCCCTCGCCCAGGGCGCGGACCTCGCGCTCGACCCCGCGGACCCGGAGCTGCGTGAGCGGATCGGCGGGGCCACCGGTGGAGCGGGGCTCGCCGCCGCCTTCGACTTCGCCGGTGTCCCGGCCGTCCGCGAACAGGCGCTGTCGGTCCTCGCGCCCAAGGGGCGACTCGTGCTCGTGGGCCTGACCGACCGGCCGCTGACCGTCACCGACGGCACCCGCTTCAGCTATCTCCAGCAGCAGATCCTCGGCCACTACGGCTCCGACATGCCGGTCGCGCTGCCCCAGCTGCTGACCCTGCTCCAGGGCGGCCGACTGGACTTCTCCGGGTCGATCAGCGGCGAGCTCCCGCTGGCGGAGGCCGCCGAGGCGGTGCGGCGGCTGGAGAACAAGGTCGGCGACCCGATCCGGCTGATCCTGCGCCCCTGACCGGAAATCCCTGACCGGAAGCCCCCGGACCTTTCGTGCGAAAGGGCTCGAACGCGCGTTGCGGCCCGTGGAACCGTTGCGCCGCAACAGTTCCGTGCCGTGCACCGATGCCACCCCTCTGATCAGCCGGAACCTCGACGGCCGGACCGATGACGCGGAGTGGCAACGAGGCAACCGTTGCGTCCGACACCCGATTGCGGAGCGCAACGGCCCCGGCATCCTCCATCCTGTGATTCCCCTTCCGCGATCCACCGGACGGGTGACAGGCTCCCCATCCCCGTGATGGGTCGAACACATGGAGGTCCGGGTGGACCGGCCGCTGCTCTCGTTGAGAGCGACCTTGGTGTTTCTGCTCGCTCTGCTCGTCGGCGCCACGGCCGGCGGCCTGACCGCACTGGCGGGGGAAGGCACCCCGCGCAGCCTGCTCGCGGCGCTCGGCGCCGCGGGACTGGCGGTCCCCTTCTTCGACCGCCTCGTCGGCGGCGAGGCCGGCCAGGGCCGGCGGCGCGACCGCTCGGGCACCGACGCCGGGCGGGGTGACGGACGTGGGTGAGCTGCGACCGCTGGGTGACGAGCTCACCGACACGTCCCGTGCGCTCGCCCAGGCCCTGCGGGAGCTGTTCGAAGGGATGGACGTGTCGGTACGCCGGTACGCGGCCCGGCGCCGGCGCGATCCGGGAACGTTCTCGCGCTACCTGAACGGCACCCGCTTACCTCCGTGGCAGGTGATCACGGACCTTTTCGCCGATCTCGCCGAACACCGCGGAGCGGCGATCACCACCGATGCCATCGAGTTCGTACGCGGGCTGTACGGGGCGGCCGTCGACGCCGGGGCCTCGCCCAGGCACGCGGTGGAGATCCTGGAGCAGCAGCTCGCCGACGCCGACCGGGTCTCCCGCAGGTCGAGCGTCCGCGGCGACGTCCTGGGCGACGCACTGCTGGACCGTACGCACCGCATCGCCGACCTGGAGGTACGCCTCAGCCAGCTGGAGGCCGACCGCATCGCCGAACGGAGACGGGCCGACGAACTGGCGGCGGCCCACCCCGACGTATCGGGCCTCCTCCAGGAACGCAACGCGCTGCGGCTCGACGTGCAGCGGCTGAGCGCGGAACTCCGCGAGGCACAGGAGCTGCGGATCGCGGCCGAGGGCCGCTGCGACCTGCTCGAACGCCAGCTGGAGGCCGTCGAGGAGTCGACGGCCCCGCTGCCCGTCTCGGTACGCCAGGACCTGCCCAAGATCCTCATCGTCGACGACCAGCCGGGCAACCTCCTCGCGATGACCGCGGTGCTGGCCTCCCTCAACCAGGAACTCGTCACCGTCTCCTCCGGGCGCGAAGCGCTCAAGGCCCTGCTCGACCACGACGACTTCGCCGTCATCATCATGGACGTGCAGATGCCGGAGATGGACGGCTACGAAACGTGCGCGCACATCAAGCGCCGCCCCCGCAACCGTGACGTTCCCATCATCTTCCTCACCGCGATGGGCGTGGACTCCGAGCACTCCGCCCGCGGCTACGCGGCGGGCGCGGTCGACTACATCAGCAAACCCTTCGACCCCTGGGCCCTGCGGGCGAAGGTCGCCGTGTTCACCGCGATCCACCTGGAGCGCCGCGCCCAGCAGTGATCCCTCCCCGCGCCGTGGGCGGACCGCGCCCGCCCGGCGGCTCTCATCGGGCGCCGGGCCGGTGCTCGGTGATCCAGCGGGCGGCGAGGAGGCCGGAGGCGGCGGTGAGGACGGCCGCGGCGACGACGGTGGCGTCCAGGCCGACCCGGTCTGCCAGGGCCCCGGCCAGCAGGGCTCCGGCGGCGTAGCCGATGTCCCTCCAGAAGCGGTAGGTGCCGAGTGCGTTGGCGCGCCACGCCGGGTGGGCGTGGTCGGAGACGGAGGCGATGAGGGCCGGGTAGACCATCGCGGTGCCGAGGCCGAGGGCGACGGCGGACAGGATCCCGGCGAGCAGCGGCCGGTCGAGGAGGGCGAGGGCGAGGACGAGACCGCCCGACTGGACGAGCATGCCGGTCACGACGAGGGGTTTGCGGCCGACGCGGTCGGCGAGGTGGCCGGCCGGGATCTGCCCGAGGCCCCACAGGATGGGGTAGATGCCCTTGACGAGGCCGACGGCGGCGAGCCCGAGCCCGTGGTCGGTGAAGAGAAGCGGGAAGACGCCCCAGGTGAGGCCGTCGTTGAGGTTGTTGACCAGCCCTGCCTGGCTGGCGCCGCGCAGCGAGCGGTCGCGCCATGAGGTGCGGGTGAACGTGGCCTTCAGGCCGGTGTTCTCGCCGGTGGGCAGCGGTACGGCGTGCTGGGCGAGTTCGAGGGAGGCGTGCGCGGCGGTGTCCCGGACCACCAGGGTCAGGGCGAGGCCCGCGATCACGAAGACGGCGCCGATGAGCTCGGGGACGGGGCGCAGGCCGTAGCCGGTGGCGAGGTAGCCGGTGAACAGGGCGGTCGCGCCGACGGCGGTGTATCCGGCGGCCTCGTTCAGCCCGGTGGCGAGCCCGCGCCGGGCGGGGCCGACCAGGTCGATCTTCATGTTGACGGTCATCGACCAGGTCAGGCCCTGGTTGAGGCCGAGCAGGACATTGGCCGCGACGATCCATCCCCACGAGGGCGCGTACGCGAGAGCGAAGGGGACCGGGACACCGATCAGCCAGCCCGCCACGAGCAGCTGCTTGCGGCGGAAGCGGGCGGTGAGGGCCCCGGCGGCGAGATTGGTGAACGCCTTGGTGAGGCCGAAGGCGACGATGAAGGAGAAGACCGCCATGTCGCTGGTCAGGCCGAACGTCTCGGAGCCGATCAGCGGGACGGTGGTGCGCTCCAGGCCCACCAGGCCGCCGACGGCCACGTTCATGACGATCAGCAGGGTGAACTGGAGCGCGTTCTCGCGCAGGCCCAGCCGTACGGGTCGGGTGGCGTCGGTGTCCGGTGGAGCTGGCGCGGCGGCGGCATTCACGGGCGGATGTCCTCAAGGGCATGTAGCGGGAGAGCGGGCGCCGGCCCGACGGGGCCGGTGTGCGGGGCGCGACAAGGATCGGCCGGGCGTACGAGCGGTGGCGGCAGGCGGCGGAGTTCCGGGGCGCGGTCCTGTGTACGCACAGGTCAATATACCCCTACCCGTATATTTGGCGGGGTGTGGTGCCCAGCATGCCGCGTGGTGACGAATACCCGTGGGGGTATTTGACTTCTTGTGTGGGTCGGCTTACGGTCGAACACGTAAATACCCCTGGGGGTACCCGAGAGCGAGAGATGCCCCGATGCGTGAAGTAGACCTGGAGAGCTTCGCCGCGGACATGGCCGCCGGCGCGTTCGTCATTGATGTCCGTGAGCCCGACGAGTACGTGGCCGGACATGTGCCGGGCGTCCACAGTGCACCGCTGTCCGCGCTGGAATCCGCCCTGGACGTGCTGCCCGTCGACCGGACGGTGTACGTGATCTGCGCGACCGGCAACCGGAGCCTGCGCGCCGCGGACCGGCTCGCGGCCCATGGCGTGGACGCGCTCTCGGTCGCCGGCGGCACCACGGGCTGGGCCCGCACCGGCCGGCCACTGGCAACCGGCACCGCAGCCTGACCGCCGGGCGCGCCACCGCCCCGGCCCGTACATCCCCCAATTCAGCCTTTCGCACCCACTGCGGGTGAGCGTTTCTCAGGAGGGAATGCGCCGTGTTCTTCACCCAGTACTACCTCGACTGCCTCTCCCAGGCCTCGTACATGATCGCCGACGAGAAGACCGGGCAGGCGGTGGTCGTCGACCCGCGCCGCGATGTCTCCGAGTACCTGGCCGACGCCCGTGCGCACGGCCTCACCGTCGTCGGAGTCATCAACACCCACTTCCACGCGGACTTCGTCGCAGGACACCTGGAGATGGCGGACGCGACCGGCGCCTGGATCGGCTACGGCCGACGTGCCGAGACCGAATACCCCATCCGCAAGCTCGCCGAGGGCGAGCGGATCTCCCTCGGGGACGTCGTCCTGGAGATCATGGAGACCCCCGGGCACACTCCCGAATCGATCAGCGTCCTCGTCCACGAGCACGCCGACGACACCGTCCCGTACGCCGTCCTGACCGGCGACGCGCTCTTCATCGGCGACGTCGGCCGCCCCGACCTGCTCGCTTCCGTCGGTGTGACCGCCGAGGAGCTGGGCGGCATGCTTTACGACAGCGTCCAGAACAAGCTGATGGCCCTGCCCGACGAGGTGCGGGTCTTCCCCGCGCACGGCGCCGGGTCCGCCTGCGGCAAGAACCTCTCGACCGAGAAGCAGTCGACCATCGGCGAGCAGCGCGCCACCAACTACGCCTGCGCCCCCATGAGCCGCGAGGAGTTCATCGCGCTCGTCACCGCCGGCCAGTCCGCCGCGCCCGGCTACTTCGCGTACGACGCCGACCTCAACCGCAAGGACCGGGTCCGCTACGACGCGACGGCCGCGGCCCGCCCGCTGGCGCTCGCCGAGTTCACCGAGCTGCGCGCCAAGGGAGCGGTCGTCGTCGACACCCGCGACCCGCAGGAGTTCGCCGCCGGGCACCTCCGGGGCGCCGTCAACCTGCCCGCCGACGGACGCTTCGCCGAACAGGCCGGAACGGTCCTCGCCCCGACCGACGAGCTGCTCGTGATGGCCCCGCAGAACCGTGAGGAAGAGGTCGTCACCCGCCTCGCCCGCATCGGCTTCGACCGGGCCGTGGGCTACCTCCGCAACCCCGAGGACGCCCTCGAGAAACTGAGTGACGAGGTCACCCCCGCCAGCCGGGTCACCGCCGCGCACCTGAAGGCCGCCCTCGCGGGCGACAACCCGCCCGTCGTCGTGGACGTCCGCGCCTGCGGCGAGCGCCAGGCGGTCGGCTTCATCCCCGAGGCCCTGCACATCCCGCTGAGCGAACTCCCCGCGCGCGCCGGCGAACTCCCCGCGGACCGCCCGCTGGTCCTGCACTGCGCCGGTGGCCACCGCTCGTCCATCGCCGCCAGCCTCCTGCGCCACCGGGGCTTCGAGGACGTCTCCGACATCCTCGGGGGCTACGCCGCCTGGGCCCTCGCAACCACCGACGCCTGACCGCCCGTCGTCCCCGCCCCTCACACCGACATGCCCTCATGGGCACACCCCTTCCGGAGCCATGCATGAGTGCCGAGCGCACCGTCCAGTCCATCACCCCCGCCGTGCTGCGCGGGCTCACCGAGGAAGGCCGCGCACCGCGCCTGCTCGACGTACGCACGGCAGCCGAGTTCCGCACCGCCCACATCCCCGGCGCGTACAACGTTCCGCTCCACATCCTGCGCGAACACCGTGCGGACCTGCGCCCCCACCTCGACGCGGACACCGTGCTCGTCTGCCGCTCGGGAGCCCGCGCCTCCCAGGCCGAACAGCTGCTCGCCAAGGCCGGCCTGCCCGGCCTGCGCGTACTGGAAGGCGGCATGAACGCCTGGGAGATGGCCGACGCACCCGTGCTGCGGGGCCCCGAGCGCTGGGACATGGAACGCCAGGTACGCCTCGTCGCCGGATCGATCGTCCTCACCACCGGCCTCGTCGGCATCTTCGTGCCCGGCGTCCACCTCATCGGAACGGCGGTCGGCGCGGGCCTGACCTACGCGGCGCTCAGCAACACCTGCGCCATGGGCGTCCTGCTGTCCAAGCTCCCCTACAACCGAGGACCCCGCGTCGGCATCGGCACGGTGATCGCGCAGCTGCAGAACGGTTCCTGACACCCGAAGAAGGACCGGGCCGCCGGGGTCAGCTGCTCACATGCAGCCCGAACCCCGTGCGGCCCGCGGGCTCCAGCCCCTCCTTCAGAAGCAGTGAAGGGATCTCGTAGTCGCCGAAGTTCTGCCGCCGGAAGGCGATCGGGTCGGTCGACTCCAGGGTGAGCAGCCGCCGCTTCCAGGCCTCCGCGGCCTTCGCGTAGTCCTCCTCGGCCAGCTGGTCCGCGCTGTGCAGCACGAACGGCGGCAGCACCTCGACGCCCGGGTAGTACAGGATGCCGTGGTGGATCGGGAACAGCAGGTCGTCGATGGGGCCGTTGATCCCGCGAGCGGCGTAGTGCGACTCCGGGCCGCCCACGGTCACCGAGAGCAGCGCCCGCCTGCCCGCGAGGGTGCCCTCGCCGAAGCGCTCGCCGTACCGGGTGGAGCTGTGCTCACCGACGCCGTACGCGAAGCGGTAGGTGAACACCCGGTCCACCCAGCCCTTCAGGATCGCGGGCATCGTGTACCACCACAGCGGGAACTGGAGGATGATCGTGTCGGCCCACAGCAGCTTCTCCTGCTCGGCGAGCACGTCCGGGGTGAGCGCCCCGGCCTCGAAGGCCCTCCCCGAGTCCCGGGCGATCTTCAGCGGGTTCGAGGCCTCGGGGCCGTAGTCCGAGGCGTCCACGACCGCCTTCCAGTCCATCGCGTACAGGTCGCTCACCCGTACCTCGTGTCCGGCGCCCTCCAACGTGGACACCGCGATGTCCTTCAGCGAGCTGTTGAGCGACTTCGGCTCCGGGTGGGCATGGACGATCAGTGTCTTCATCGGAACTCCTCGGAAACGGGCGCCTTCGCAGCGGGCGCCCTTCGATTCTGGGCCGCACCGCGCCCGGTGTTCAGGGGTTCCTCCACCGTCGGACGGGAGTTCCTGGTATCGGCAGGGCCACCCTCGGGGGCGTCGCCGGGACGATACTGAGAGGCATGGACGATCTCGCGGGCTTTCTCCGGACCCGGCGCGCCCGGGTCGATCCGGCGACCGTGGGCATTCCCACCGACAAGCGGCGCAGGGTCGAGGGGCTGCGCCGCGAAGAGGTCGCGCACCTGTCCGGGGTCAGCGTCGACTACTACGTACGCCTGGAGCAGGGCCGCGCCACCCAGCCCTCCGACCAGGTCCTGGACGCGCTGGCCCGCGTCCTCGGCCTCGACGAGACCGAACGCGATCACCTCTGCCGACTCGCGCACCAGCGCCGTCGACGCGTCAAGGCACCGGGCGGGCGGGTCAGGCCGGAGCTGCTGCGTGTCCTCGGCCTGGTCGCCGACGCACCCGCGCTGATCATGGACCACCGCCTGGACGTGCTCGCCGGGAACCGCCTCGCCGGTCTCCTCTACAGGCGGCCGATGCCGGGTCTGAACACCGCCCGGCACATCTTCCTGGAAGAGGCCGAGCGCGGCCTGTACGCGGACTGGGAGAGCTGCACCCTCGACGCGGTCGGGCACCTGCGCCTGGCCGCCGGAAAATACCCCGAGGACCCGCGGCTGGCCTCGCTCATCGGCGAACTGGCGATGGGCAGCGAACGCTTCCGGCGCCTGTGGGCCCGTGCGGACGTACGCGCCCGTACCCACGGACGCAAGGCGTATCGGCACCCGCTCGTGGGACTGCTGGAGCTGCACCAGGAGAACTTCGCGCTGCCGGACGAATCGGCCATGGAGCTGCTGGTGCTGTCCGCGGCCCCGGCAGCCCCGCCGAGGACGGGCTGCGGCTGCTCGCGGGCCTGGGCGCGGACAGCGGCGACGTGCGTCCCGTGACCGGGACCCGGCTCCGCGAGTAGCTCGACCACGCCCGCCGCCCGCCGACTTCCGCGTCACCCTGGACCGCCCCCGGCGTCGGCCGGGACCGGCGGGGGACTGTTCCCGGATTCCGGCCGTGGGCCGGCCGCCGGGACGAAGCTCAGCCGTTCCCCCATTCCCAGGATTCGACGTACGCGGTCACGCCGGTGCGGCGCGCCTCGGCGACCGCGATGAGGCGGTCGTAGTCGCCGGGCGGCATCAGCTCCTTCCAGTCGGTGAGCGGCAGGACGCGTACCTCGTCGTGTTCCGCCGGGTCGAGGGTGATGCCGCGGATCTGACCGGCGGTCAGTCTGCCGCCGTCGAAGACGCAGCCGATGGTGCTGTAGGGCCAGCCGCCGCCCGGCGGGCTGTACACCGTGGCCAGGAGCCGAGGCGGTCCGGCGGGCGAGATCCCGGTCTCCTCCGCACACTCCCGCACGGCCGTCTGCCAGGGGTGCTCGCCGTGGTCCATGGTGCCGCCGACCAACTGCCACGGGTACGCCGGAGAGTAGACGGAGTGCACCTGGAGCGGCCGGTCGTCCTCGTCGGTGAAGTAGAAGCACGCCCAGAGGGTGGCCTTGGGAACGGATTCGGCATAGTGCTCCGGCGACGGCGTGGACGGCTCGCCGCGGCGCACGCCCGGGACGGCCGTCCGCGCGGAGGGAGCCGTCATGCGCATCAGTGCCGGACTGCCCGCGAACCCCAGTTCGCGGTAGAGCGGCGCCGCCTCCGCGCTGGAGTGGAGTTCGAACAGCGTGACCTGCTCGGTGCGCAGGTGGTCGAGGAGCGCGGACACCACGGCCCGGGCGTGGCCGCGGCGCCGGACGTCCGGGCGCGTGGCGACGATGTGCACCCGGGCGGCCAGGCCCTCGGGGTAGGAGGGCCCCGGGAGCACGGGGTGGATCAGGCCGAGGGCGCACGCGTCGATCGCCCCGTCCCCGCCGTCGATGACGAACGCCCGTGCGTCCCCCGCGTCCGAGAGCCGTGGCGCCAGCTCCTCGGTGCACCGCAGGATCCACTCCTCGCTCAGGGGCTCGGACAGGACGTAGTCGGAGCGCAGCCGGACGATGCTCTCGGCGTCCGCGGGCACGGCCACACGCGGGCGGGCGTCCGGCGCCGGGCGGCTGCGGCAGTCGATCGCGGTACGGGAACGGGGCACATGTCCTCCTCGGGGTGCCCGTCCCACCGCGGGTGACGGCGGGACGGATGGGACGAAAACGGTCGGCGGCCCTGGAGAGTCCAAGGAGCGGGGCGGCGAC
The DNA here is from genome assembly GCF_042262625.1 of Streptomyces sp. NPDC056347. Taxonomy (NCBI): domain Bacteria; kingdom Bacillati; phylum Actinomycetota; class Actinomycetes; order Kitasatosporales; family Streptomycetaceae; genus Streptomyces; species Streptomyces sp. NPDC056347. Next base: position 26,367 of record NZ_JBHJQP010000059.1, read on the forward strand.
CGGGGTGAATCCTGGCCGCACCGGTGGTCGCCCGGCACGGTCGTGAGGTTCAACGATCGGGCCCGGATATCGAACACCTGTGTTTCGGCCGGTTCTGGAACCCGGGGACGGTGCGGGGCATGGCCCGCGGGCGGCGCTGTCACCGGGATTCAAAGGGGGCTGGAGGGGCGCGTCGGTTGGCGAGATCTGATCGCTCGGAAGTCCCGAGGGGGACGGAAGGGCCGATGACGGCAGCGAACCGATCCTGGTGCGGGCCCCGCGGCTCGGAGCGTCCGTGAGCGTGGATCGGCCCCTGCCGCACAAGAACAAGCGCGGGCGGTGCGGCTCGTGGCAGGCTGCGTCGTATGCCGGATCGCGCGTTGAGCTTCGGAACAGTGGCACAGTCGTACGAGCGGTTCCGGCCGGGGTATCCCGCGGAGCTCTTCGAGCTGGTGATGACGTATGCGGGCCGTCCGGTTCGGACCGCTCTGGAGATCGGCGCGGGGACGGGCAAGGCGACCCGCCTGTTCGCCGGGCGGGGGGTTGCGGTCACCGCCACCGATCCGGATGCGGCCATGCTCACCGAATTGCGGCGGCACCTGCCCGCGGACGTGCGCACCCTGCGGGCGGCCTTCGAGGATCTGCGAGTCGGCAAGGCGTACGAACTGGTGTACGCGGCAGCGTCGTTGCACTGGACCGAACCGGACGGCAGATGGGAGCGCATCGCCGCGCTACTGGAGCCGGGCGGCGTCCTCGCCTCGTTCGGCGGCCCCCTGCGGCCGGCCGACCCGGCCGTCGAGGAAGCGGTGCGCGCGGTGCGGGCGCCCTTCCTGGAGAGCGACGACATCCCGTCCCCGGACGGCACACCGCCGGAGCACACCATGCAGTGGCCGGGCACGGAACTCCAGCGGTCCGGGTGGTTCACCGACGTCCGGCAGGTGACGGTCGCACAGCGCCTGACGATGAGCCCTCGCGACTGCGTCGGCTACCTCTCCACCGTCTCGGCCTACCTCACCCTTCCCGCCCCGGTACGGGAAGAGGTGTTCAGCCGGATCGGGCAGGTGCTGCCCGAGAGGGTCGAGATGGCCGCCGACGTCACCGTCCATCTCGCCCGGCGGCGCTCCGGGCAGTAGCTTCCGGCCGCTCGCCCGCCTCCGGTTCCGCCGGCCGGCCGCGTGGCCGGTGGGTCTCGGCGAGATGGTCCCGCAGCCGTGCGTGGCGGAACTGATAGACCGCGCCGGCGTGGCGCAGTACGCCGCGCCGGCGGGCCTCGTCCAGGAAGGCGACCATCCGCCAGGGAAGACGCCCCGACAGCGGCAGCCAGAAGCGGACCAGCAGGACCCAGCGGCCCCACGCGGACAGCGTGCCGACCCCGACCGCCGTCGAGAGCGCGACCGCGATGGCGGAGGGAAGGCCGATGGTGAAGCCGTTGAAATACGTGACGGCGGCTCCGTATCCGACCCCGAGAACCAGCCCGACCACGGTCGCCCGGACGAGCACGATGGTGCGGTTCGTACGCATCAGAGCCGTCGGGCTGACCGTTTCCTCGGGCTTGGCGTCCGTCTCGAACCAGGCCACCAGAGTGAGGACGACTCCGATCCCCAGCCCGATCAGGAGCCCGGCCACGAACCAGTTCCCGAAGAGCAGGACGGCCGGGAGCAAGAGGGGCGAACAGGGGCAGAGCTGCACGATCGCGTAGAGCGTGACCCCGCTGCCGAAGACCGTTCCGAAGATCAGCCCGCCGGCCAGCCCGCCGCCGATCCTGGGAAGCAGGCATTCCCGGACCCTCCTCGCTCTCGGGCCCCTGGCCACGCCGCGGATCCGGAACTCCATGCGGGACGGCCTGAACGCGCCCGTGGCCTCGAACTTCGACGCGAATCCGTGCATGAGCCCGAACGACAGCCCGCTGCCCAGAGCGTTCAGGACCACGACGACGAGTACCGGGCCTCGTAGCAGGAGCTGGAGAACGGTGGCCGCGACCGCGGCCACGAGCCCGCACAAGGCGCCGGAGACGGCCATGCGCGTGGACAGCCGGACGGTCGTACCCAGCTGCCACCATTCGATGTCCTGCAGGTCGGACTTCTCCGTGCCGGTTCTCCGGTCCTTCAGGTGCGAGGCGAGCCAGCCGAGCCAGTGGCCCGCGCGTTCGGCGTTCCACCGACGGGCTCTGGGAATCGACAGGTTGAGGACGGCGTCGTACATCTGGGGAACGAACGCGTCCAGCAGGTGCTTCTCCAGCGCCTCCTCGGAATCGGTCTCCGCGATTCTCACCAGCTGTGCGGGATCACCGCCGGACGCGCGGAAGGCCTCGGCCATGGTGAGCATCAGAGGCGTGGTGAACACGGCGGCGAGCCGCTCCGCGCCCGGCCGCCCGGAATCGTCGCTCAACCGTTCCAGTACGGGCGCCCACGCGCCTGACGCGCCGAGGCGGGCGGCGCAGTCCTCATGGGTGAGGTCGGTCAGTGCTATGCCGGGAAAGAGTCCTTCGTCCGGTGCGATGACTTCGAGGGCCTCGGGGCGGCTGGTCAGCAGGAGCGGCAGCTCGTGGGCCCTGAGCTGTTTCAGCGCGGGTGCGTGGAAGGCCGCTGCCAGCTCGTCGAACCCGTCCAGGACCGCCAGTACGTGGCCTCCCTCGATCAACTGGGCCGCCCAGGTCGCCTCGTCGGGCGGCCGCCTGGCGAGAAAGGGATGATCCCGTTCCAGGCGCTCGGCCAGCCAGTCCTTCAGGAGAATGGCGGTGGGGTCCCATGAACCCAGGCTGAAAACGACCGGAACCAGCTCTTCGTCCTGCCAGTCACCTTCTTCCAGCCAGCCCTGTGCGAAGCGCCGGACCAGGACGGACTTGCCGGAACCGGCCCGGCCCAGCACCATGAGCCGGCTGCGCCTGTCCTGCCGGTAGACGGCCGCGAAGGCGTCGAGCCGATCGGTCAGGTCCAGGGGCGTGGCGCTCGCCAGTGCCGCCGAGATCTCCCGGGCCCCGTTCCCCGATCCGGTCAGCTCGTCCGGCGCCGCCCGGCAGTGCAGGGGCAGCGGCTTCCCGCTCCGCAGCTGCTGTTGGACCCGGTCCCGTCTCAGCTCGGCGAGGAGCCGCCGGGCGAGGACACGGAGGTTGCCCTCCAAGGTGGCCGGGCGGCGGGCGGATCCGGAGTTGATCGTGACGTCGCCGGTGAAGACGGGCCCCTCGATGTTGCCCCCCGCGGCTACGGCACGAGGACCGTTCGCCTGTACTCCGGGCGGGTGATCCATCTGATTCATCGCTGCGGAGCGCCGTGCGGCGCGGTGGTCTGGAGCACGGGAATTCCTTCGTCGTACCGCCGAATCGGGGCCGCAACGCTAACCGTGCGGGAGCCCTGCGTCGAACGGCCCGGCGGACCGCATCCGAGAAGGCGTCAAAACCGGCCGGATCTTCACGGTCGCCGGCCCGGTGGTTCACGCGAATTGTTCACTTCGTCCTGATGGGTATTCTCCGGGAATGACAGCGCTCTTCGACGAAGCCGTCCGCGCCCGGCTGCGAGCCCCCAACATCTGGTACGTGGGCACCGTGTCCGCCGACGGGGCACCGCAGGTCAGCCCGATGTGGGTGGACCTGGAGGGGGAGGACGAGCTGACGTTCAACACTTCGGTGGGCCGGGTGAAGGAGGAGAACCTGCGCCGCGACCCCCGTGTCCACCTCTCGCACGCGGATGTGACCGACCCCTTCGACCGGGTGCAGATCAGGGGCGTGGTGGCCCGCTTCGTCGAGGGCGTGGAGGCGCACGACCGGATGGACCGGTTGGCCCGCAAGTACCTGGGCGTGGAGCGATTCGAGTGGATCATGCCGGGGGAGCGGCGGGTCGCGGTGATCGTGCGGCCGGTCAAGGTGCGGCACATCGTCGGGGTGGAGCGCTTCCGGCCCGGCGGCCCCGCCCCCGCCCGCTGACCGGCCCACCGGTGCGGTGCATGGGATCCGTCGTGCCGTGCGGGAGACCGGCGGGCGACATCGGGATGGTTACGACGGTGACGTGGCCCAGGGCGCGTCGATCGCCGAGAGCCGGCACGTCACCGCGGAGACCACCGCGAGCAGCAGGGCCGAAAGCGCCAGGGTGAGCACGAGATGGCCGTTCAGGACCAGTGCGGCCCCGACGAGCGCACCCAGGAGCATGGCCAGCACCGACAGGATCCGGCGACCGGGCCGCGGCGCTGCACCGCCCGCGACGGTGGAGTCCGCGGCGAGCCCCGTGAGCGTCAGGGTCAGTACGGTCGTGGTGAGATCGGGGACGCCGAGACGCCGGGCGACGGCGTTCTGCATCCCCATCGCGACCCCCAGGGACACGACCAGTGTGTACTGGACGCCGGTGGTGACCTGCCCGCCGGTGACCGACGCGGCCACCACGGCGACGACGAGCAGGAGAGTCTGCCCGGCCGCAGAGGTCCACAGCAGCCTGCCGCGATGGGCCGCGAACCGGCTGCCCAGCCCGCCGCCCACCAGCGCGCCCGTCAGGAACGCCACGAGCGCGACGACGGAGGCGAGCGCGGACAGTCCCGGTGCGCCGGCGAGCGCGAATCCGAGGAACACCACATTGCCGGTCATGTTGGCGACGAAGACACGCCCGAGCCCCAGATAGCTGACCGCGTCGACCAGTCCGGTGACCACGGTCAGCGTCAGCAGCAGGGGAGGCAGCGGACCGTGGCGGTCACCACGGGGCGGCACGAGCGTGTGGAGCGCATCGCTCAGCAGCTTGCGCAAGGGTCCTCCCTTCCTGCGCCAGGGGCTGACGGTGCAGCACCGGGCGGTCCGGCGGGTCGTCCACGGCTCCGCGAGAGATCGCCCGACGGCGCCCCGCACCGGTCGGCGGTGCCGGACGTGTGGTCGAGGGGCGGCCGGCCGGGCCCGGTGCGCATGAGCGCCGCCGGGACGGCCACGTGGATCAGCGGGTGTGCGCAGCCATCATTCCGCACTCACCGCCGCGAGGCGGACCTCACGTCCAGAGGTGGTCGCCGAGAGTCCCGGCGGATGCCGCGCCGGGCAGCACGTAGGCCACTGCCGAGGCCCGGTGCCGGAGGAACGGGTTGAGCGCGTCGCGGGCGGCCAGGCGGTTCTGGACGCGGGTGAACTGGGCGGGGTCGCGCATGAAGGCACAGAAGAGAAGACCGCGGTCGGACGGGCCGTCGTCGTAGCTGTAGCTGCGGCGGAGCATACGTGCGCCGCCGTCGAAGCGGGGACTGGCGAGCCGCACGTGGGCGGTGGCGGGGATGACGTAGGAGCCGTCGGGGTTCTTGGTGTAGATGTCCGGCTCGTCGTGCTCGGCAGTGCCGCTGAGGGCGACGCCGTCGTGGGTACGGCGGCCGATCGCCCGGTCGCGCCGGCTCTCGGAGAGGGAAGCGAAGCCGGTGACGTCCATGCGGATCCTGCGGTAGACGAGAACGGTGCTGTCCCCGTGGCCTCCGGACGGCCCCCAGACCCACCGTTCGGCCGCCGCGTGATCGGGGTTGGCGGTGCCGTCCTTGGTGCCGAACAGATTGCGCGGGGTGGTACCCGGGGGCGTGTGGGGCAGGAAGCCGGACTGGGTCCAGCGGGGCACGGCACCGGCGGTGCGTGCGGCCCCGCCGACGAGCTCGGCGACGACGGTGAGCGTCCAGCGGTCGGCCGCGCAGAGCTGGACCAGCAGGTCGCCGTTGCTGCGGCGCGGGTCGAGACGGTCGCCCGGGAACGGCGGCAACTCGCCGAACGAGGCCGGGACGTCGAGCGCGAGCCGGGCGGCGAGAGCGGGACCGATGCCGACCAGAGAGGTGAGCCGAGTCGTGCCTCCACCCTGGAGCCGCGGGTCGGCCGGGCCGTCGGAGGCCGCGGCGGCGAGGGTCTCGGTCAGCGCGCCGAGGACCTTGCGGAGGGCTCGGCGACCCGCGGCTGACGACGTCCGGGGAAGGTCGAAGGCGAGCAGGTACGTCGCCGGCTGCTGGGGAGCCGCGACGCCGGCCTGCCGCGCGCCGTGGAAGGGAATCGCCGCCTCGGCCGCCGGCGCGCCGGCGGTGGCGCGGCCGACGGTGCGGTCACCCCTCGCCGCCTCGTCGGCCGCCGCACCGGCTCCGGCAGCGAGCACGGCTCCCGCCGCGAGCAGTGCGCGACGCCGCCCCAAACCGGTCCCCGCGGGCCGGTGCGGATCCTGCGCATTTCCCTGTTCAGTGGGCATAGGCCTATTGGAGACGATAAAACAGCTGCCATGCAAACCCTGTTCACAGAAAGCCTGTTGAACCGCACGGGAGCCCCGAAGAGGAAGTTACGGGCGGCGCTGCGGCTGTCGATTGTGGTCTTCGCGTTCGCCTGGGCGGCCACCGGATGCTCCGGCACGGGGGCGCCGCCCGAGAAGGCGCGGCACCCGGCGGGGAGCGTGCTGCGCGTCCCGCAGGATTTCCCCTCGGTGCAGCAGGCGGTGGACATCGCTCGTGAGGGCGAGACCGTGCTGATCGCTCCGGGCGTGTACCGGGAGAGCGTACGCGTCACGAAGCCTCGCCTGGTGCTGCGCGGAACGGACCGCAACAAGGTGGTCTTCGACGGCGGGCTGCGCCGGTCCAACGGCATCACCGTGACCGGAGCCGGCTCGGTGGTGGAGAACCTCACCGTGCACGGCTACCTCGCCAACGGCGTACTGTTCACCGGAGTCACCGACGAGCGGTTGCAGCAGCGTGGTGCGGGCGGCTCCGCCTACGACCCGCTGGACACCACCCGCTTCCCTCCCGTCCGGGGCTTTCGCGCGACACGGGTCACGGCGTACAACAACGGCCTGTACGGCATCTACGCCTTCGACGCGCGCGACGGCGTGATCGAGGACTCCTATGCCTCCGGGCACGCCGACTCCGGCATCTATGTCGGCCAGTGCAAGCCGTGCGCCACCGTCGTCCGCGGAAACACCGTGGAACACAACGCGGTCGGCATCGAAATGACCAACGCGTCGGACAGCCTGTCGGTGCTGGGCAACCGCGTGGTCCGCAACAGGGTCGGCATCACGGTCAACTCCAACGACCTGGAGGCCCTCGCCCCGCAGCACGGCGCGGTGATCGCGGGCAATGTGGTCGCCGACAACAACGCCGCCGGCACACCCGAGCAGGCGGACGGGGGCTTCGGTATCGGTATCGGCATCGGCGGCGGGACCGCGAACCGCGTCCAGCGCAATCTGGTGCGGGGCAACAGGGCGGCCGGTGTGGTCGTCACCGACCCGCCGGGGCATCCGGCGAGCGGCAACCGCGTCGAAGGCAACCGCATCACCGGCAACGGCATCGACCTCGTGCTGGCCTCGGCCGACCCGGGCAACTGCTTCGCGGGCAACCGGCCCGGCACCCAGAGCCCGAACGGCCTGGAGGGACGCGCCGGCTGCGGCGCCCGTACCCGGGGCACACTGCCCGCCGGCCGGACAGTGGCGGTGCAGGCGCCGCCCGGTGTCCCGTTCAACCGGGTGCCGGCCCCGCCCGCCCAGCCGTCCATGCCGGACCCCACGGTGCCCGGCACCCCGGCGACCGGCCTGCCGGGGGCCGTCGACGCGGCCGCCTACCCGCTCCCGAAGGACGTGGACGCCCTGCCGCGCGCCCACTGACCCCGGCGCCGCTCGCCGTGCCGCCCCGGGGCGCGGGCCGAGGCGGACGGTCGGCCCCCGTGCACGCGGGGGCCGCCCCGGCACCGCCCCGTCAGCCGGTGCCCCACGGCGCCTCGGGGAGCTTCGCACGGCTCTCACGGCCGAGGAACTCCAGGGTGGTTGGAGTGCCCAGGCTCGCCATCCGCATCGTCACACGCCGCAGGTTGCCGTCACCGTCGACCCAGTACGTCAACGGCGACCGCCCGTCGTCGGGCCCCGTACCGGGCGTGGAGCCCTGGGCGCGCGGCCCGGCGAACCGGTCGTAGGCGCGGCCGTCGACGCGGTCGTGACCCAGCAGACGCGCACCGGACTGCGCGAGCAGCAGCGGGTTGTCGGGGCGGTCCGCGCCGAGCCCGATCAGCAACTGCAGCCCGGCGTCCAGGGGATCGGCCGTGTAGGAACGGGGGGACCAGCCCGAGCGCGGGATGCGCTCGGCCTGCCGCCAGGGCGGCCCGTCGCCTCCCTCGGGTGCGGGCGCCAGGCCGAGGCCGCCGGTGTCCCAGACGACCAGCCCGTGGTCGAGCTGTCCGGTGGCGGGGCCGGAAGCGCCGGAGGATCCGGTGATCCGGTAGCTCCCCACCCCCCGGTGGTTGCGGTAGTCCACGACCCCCTCGACCCGCACCGCCACACCACCGCCCTCGGCGGCGGTCAGGGTCACCGCCACGGGACTGGCCTGGAACAGATTCAGCCGCGAGAGCGCCAGCCTGGACGCTTCCTCCATCGTCACCGGCCGCTCGGCGGAGGCGGCGTCGCCGGAGTGGTACCGGTAGGCGGCCAGACCGCCCACCGCCGCGCCGCACGCCGCGACCGCGATCAGTGCTCTCCACCAGAGGGCCCGACGCCGCGCCCGGCCGTCGGTCTTCCTCTTCCGCGCCATGCGTTCGCCTTCTCTCATGGGTCGGTCGCACAGGAGGGCGGGCCCGCGAACCACTGGTCCGCGAACCCGCCCGAACCGGCCCGGACGGTCACCGGTGCCGGTCGCCCCGGTCCGGGGCTAGCGGTGCTGTGTCCTTCGCCTGCGCATCACGACGACCAGTGCCGCTCCGAGGACCGTGAGTGCGGCGCAGCCTGCCAGGGCCAGCGGGACCATCCCGCTCGTGCCGGTGGCCGCCAGACCCGAGCCGGATGTGCGGCCGGGCGCCCCCGGAGCCCCCGGTGAACCCGGCGGTCCCGGTTTGCCGGGGGCCGATGCCGTCGGTGTCGGTGTCGGCTTGGTGCCGGGCAGCCGACGGTTGACCGCTGTCACCGAGACCCCGTCGTCGAGGTTGTCGGAGGTCAGTACGAGCGGCCCGAACACCGCCACGTCCGGTGCGGCGTAGCCGGCGGGCGGGCTGACCTCCTGCCAGTAGTACGTGCCCGGTGCGCCGGTGCCGCGGCAGAGGCCGTCCGTCCCGGTCGTGCACGGCTTGCCGACCTTCGTGTCCGGATCCGCCCCGGAGGTCTGCAGCTCGTCGGAGCCGTTCGTCTCCTTCCACAGCTGGAACTCGGCCCGGGCCAGGGCCTTGCCGTCCTGGTCGTGCTTGACCAGGCGCAGTTCGCCTTCCTGCTGCCGGAAGCCGAAGTCGTAGGTGTGGTCGTTCTCCCCGGGCCCGCCGGTGGTCAACGCCCGTTCCGGGAACTTCGCCCCGCGCGGCACGACGCCCTTGGAGTCGATGAAGTGGTTGTCGCCGACATCCGCCTCGGTCGGCACCCACTGGTGGAGCGGACCGCCCTTGGCGTAGTCGGCCGGTTCGTCGAGGCGGATGGTGTATTTGGTCTTCGGCCGGAGGCCACCGGTGACATTGGAGTCGTCGAAGTAGTACTCGCCGCGCTCCGTCGTCCTGGTCGTGCCCACGAGCTTGCCCGACTCGTCGTACAGGTGGACGGTGGCGCCCACGACCGGGCGCTGGCCCGGCCTCTGGACACCCGTGCGCTCGGGGTCGTACCAGACCCGGTTGCCGATCTGGAGCGGGGCCTGGTCGCAGAGCACCTCCAGGTCACCCATCGAGGCACCCTTGCCGAACGGGGCGACGGTGCCCGGCGGGTTGAGGCGCAGGCCGAACTTAGGGTCCTGCGTGCCGTCGCGCTGGAGGAACGACGTGCCGTACCCGAGCGCGGTGTGGTTGGGGTCGAAGGCGGAGGTCGCGATGGTGTTCTCGGTCCTGGAGAGCGCCATGCCGGCGAACGCCGTGTTGCGGTGACCACCCCAGCTGGTGTCGAAGAAGCGGGTGCCCCGGGGGGAGAGCCCGCAACCGTTGTTGGTGTCCATCACGTACATGCCGTCCGCCAAGCAGGCCTTGTTCAGGTCACCGCCCGACATGACGACGGCGGCGGAGTTCGGCGTGGGGCCGGCCGGCGCGCGGTCGCCGAAGCGGTCGCGGAAGGCCAGCAGCATCGAGCCGTCGGACTCGAAGTCGATCTCGCCCAACTGCGGTTCGGGGTTGGCGATGGTGGAGTTGCCGCACGGACGGCCGTTCTGCGAGTCCGGGTAGGTGTTCGTCCACGCGAACCAGCCCGCACCGTCGCACGGGCCACCGCCGACCGTGGACTGGCGCGGGTAGTCGAGCGGCTGGTCCAGCACCGGCTCGCGGAACGCTCCGGTGTCGAGGTCGAAGGGCAGGACCACGGCGCGCAGGTCCGTGAGCTTCCCGGTGGACTCGCCGGAGCACACCCCGCCGACGTACCCGACGCCGTCGTGCAGGCCGAGACCGAACGGGCGCCAGTCCCCCGCCGCCGGACAGCCGGGGTCCGGGATGGTGACGGAGGCCCTGGGCGCGGCCGCGGTGGCCGATGTGGCGTCGTAGCGGTAGAGCTTGCGGTTGTTGAGGTTGACGACGAACAGGTCCTTGCCGTCATCCGTGATCTTGATGCCGCCCAGGCTCTCCTTGCCGGGCGTGGCGAGGAAGGCGTCGTCCGTACCCGGACCGTGGACTGCCGTCCCCGCGTCCGGGACGACGGTGAACAGGGCGGTCTTCTTCTGCGCGCGGTCGGTCACGTAGATGCCCCCGGCGCCGCCGGGACCGTAGTCCGTGGTGCGTTTGGCCACTGCCGAGGAGAACACCCGCTGGTCGGCCTTGTTCCACGCGATGCCGAACAGTGTGCCGGTCTCGGCGTTGGTGGCGATGTCCGTGACGTCGACATCCACGCCGTCCTGGCCACGTGCGCTGTACGGGAAGGAGACCAGCGTGCGCTGGGCCGCGCCCTCGCGCGTGGTCGGCTGACAGGTCGTCACCAGTGGTGCGTTCTTCTGGCAGTAGTCGGCCGGACTCCACAATCCCGTGGTGTACGACACGTTCTTCTGGTCGGAGAGGTCGACGAACTCCTCGTTGCTGCTCAACTGGTTGGGCGCGCCGTCCAGCCCTTGGCGTGAGGCGAAGGCCGGGAACAGCACACCCGGCTTCGGATTCACCACCTGTACGCGGTACTTGCCGCCGGCGGAGCCGCCCGCCGCGGGGGTCAGCGTCACGGTGCCGTCGGCCGCGGTGGTCCCCTCGACGCCCTTCCCGGCGTCGTCGCTGAGAATTACCTTCACGCCCGCGAGGCCCGGCTCCAGCGCGGGTGTCCACACTCCGCTGTTGTCGACGGCCCGGATCACCCGGACCGTCACCGCTCCTTCCTCCGTCTGGGAGTGCGCCGCGGGCGCCAGGGCTAACGAGCTGCTGCCGATACCGAAGGCGAGCGCGGCCAGGCAGCCGGCGGTGCGGCGACCGGGCATGCCCGGACGTCGCCGACGCGGCTGGGGCGCGGCACCCTTCGCTTGTTCATTCGTGGATGTCATCTCCTGCTCTCATCGTTCGGAAGGGCCTGATGCCCTGCTCGTGAGGGAGTACATAGAGATGCGGAGAAACCGCCTCGTGGGCGATTTTAGTGGACGGTTCGTGAAGTGATGTCCGTTTCCGTATGAGCGTTGTGTCAGGGGTGCTGGTTGTAGCGGTGGCTACTGCTTCCTGGTGAAGCTGCCCGTGTCAGGTTCAGTGAGGACGCCGAGTTTGACCAGGCGTTTCAGCTTGGCTCGGGTGCCCTCGACGTTCTTGGGCAGGAGTTCGTTGCCGAGGGCCTGGCAGACGTCCTTGGCCCGCAGTGGCCCGGTGTCCTCGTTGAACACGGTGAGGATGCGGGCGTAGTCGGGATGCTCGGGCAGTTCCGGCGGGGAGGCGGGAATCCGGTCGGCGAGGCCGGTGTCGGTCGCGCGGGTGATCGCGAGGTGTTCGAGGTGGGTCTCGACCTCCCGCAACTGGGTCTGCAACTCGTCGATCTGCGCGCGGAGGTCGTCGGCCAGGGCCCGGGCCGCTTCTTCCTGGATGTCCAGTGCCTGAAGGAGAGGCCGGATGTTCACGCGGTTGCTGCCGCTTCGCGCCAGGTGGGGGTGTTCGCGCCGGTGAGGCGTCGGACCATCACATGGGTCATGGCCCAGTAGACGCGGGAGGACGAGGAGGAGGGGCGGTGTTCGTAGTCGCGGACCAGACGCCGGTGCAGTATCAAGATCCCGTAGGTCTGCTCAACTCTCCACCGCTTCGGTTGCGGGACGAACCCCTTGTGCTGCGGGTCGCGTTGGACGATCTCCACGTCGATGCCGAGGTCGGCTCCGTGTGTGACGACCTGGGTCTTGAAGCCCTGGTCGACCAGAGCCCTGCTGACGGTGCCGCGCGCGGTGAAGGAGTCCCCGGTGTCCCCAGATCAGCACGCGCCGAAGCCAGGCATACGTTCAACGGATTCCTGTATGCAACCGGCCGCACCGACGGACGAGTAAACTTCCCTACTGACGTTCGGGCGTTACCCGCTACCGCTACGGGCATCTGTCGCCCGCCGGCTCGACATCGCGCAGGATGGTCGTCCCATGGTTCTGTCTCCGTCCCCGGACGGATGAACGGCGATGTCAGGGAGCTGGTTCGCGGGCCCCAAGGTCTGCGGCCCATCCCACTTGACGAGGGGCGTCCGAACAGGCCTGGCCGATCGGGCCTGTTCGGACGCCCTGCACGAGGCAAACGTGCTGCCGTGATCGCCTCCCGTCAAGGCGACCGGGCAGGGCGCGTGTCCTCGGTCCGGTGCGGTGTCAGCTCTTGGGCATGAGGACCGTGTCGACGATGTAGACGTTGGCGTTGGCGGTCTGGACGTTGCCGCAGACCACCTTGGCGGAGTCATTCACCGTGTAGGACTCACCCGAGCCGGAGGTCATCACCTTCGACTTCTCCAGTGTGTCGAAGGAGCCGTTTTCCAAGTCCTTCGGAGCGAGCTTCTGGCCGACGACGTGGTAGGTGAGGATCTTGGCCAGCTGAGCCTTGTCGTTCAGCACCGTGTCCAGGGTGGCCTTCGGGATCTTCTTGAAGGCGTCGTTGGTCGGCGCGAACACGGTGATGTTCTGCGCGTTATTGAGGGTGTCGACCAGTCCGGCCTTCTTCACCGCCGAAACCAGCGTGGACAGGGCCGGATTGTTGGAGGCTGCGGTGGCGACCGGGGCCTTTGCCATGCCGTCGAAGGACCCGGCGCCGTTCTTCGGCACGGCCGAACAGGCGGGGCCGAACGGCTGGGCCATGCTGCTCGCGTCGTTGGAGCCGCTCATGCCGTCGCTGCTCCTGATTGCCGGTGCCGACACCTTGTCCGAGGAGTCGGACTTCCCCGAGTCACTGCTGCCGTTGGAGCAGGCACTCAGGGCCAGCGGCAGGACGGCGGCAGCGGCGAGAAGGCCGGCGGTACGACGGATGCGGGTGTTCATCATGTTCTCCTGTTGGACGGTGCGGCCGCGGTGCGGCTGCACTCGGGGATGTTGCGGAAAGGTGGTTCGGTAAGGCCACCGCCCACTTGTGACGGGGCAGGCGATCAGTCGACGGTCACGACCACGGAGTGCTGTCCGCTGGCGCCGTCCGGGACAGTGCGGGCGCGTCTGTCGGTCTGAACTGTGCCGGTGCGGTCGGTAGCTCGCACGGTGAGGGTGTGGCCGCCCTTGCTGGCCTGCCAGGGAATCGACCACTGGCGCCAGGTGTCCCGGCTGTCCTCGGCGGCCAGGTGGGCTTCCTGCCAGGGCCCGTCGTCGATACGGACCTCGACCCTGTCGATGCCTCGGTGCTGGGCCCAGGCGACGCCGGCGACCATCACTGTTCCGGCCTTGGGCCGGGCGAAGGGCTTGGGCGTGTCGATGCGGGACTCGGTCTTGATCGGGGCCTTGCGGGCCCAGCCCCGCTTGACCCAGTACGCATCGTAGGAATCGAAGGTGGCGAGCTCGATGTCCTTGATCCACTTGCAGGCGGAGACGTATCCGTAGAGGCCGGGGACGACCATCCGCACCGGGAAACCGTGTGCGAAGGGCAGCGGTTCACCGTTCATGCCGAGGGCGAGCATGGCGTCCCGGCCGTCCAACAGGTCCTCGACGGGGCTGCCGATCGTCATGCCGTCCACCGACCGCGCCACCAACTGGTCCGCCGGGCCGCCCCGGGACGGAGCCTTGACCCCGCATTCGGCCAGCAGGTCGGCCAGCCGCACGCCGGTCCAGCGTGCGTTACCGACATAGGGCCCGCCGACCTCGTTCGACACGCAGGTCAGGGTGATGTCCCGCTCGATCAGCTCCCTGCGCAGCAAGTCGTCGAAGGAGTACGTGACCGGGCGGCGCACGCCCGTGCCGTGGATACGCAACCGCCAGCCGGTGGCAGCCACCTTGGGCACCACCAGTGCGGTGTCCACCCGGTAGAAGTCGTCGTTCGGGGTGACGAAGGGGCTGATTCCGGGGACTCGTGGCCCAGCCCTCTTGTGTGCCGGCCTCGCCGGTGACCCAGGAGGGGGCAGCACGACCTTCCTGCGTGAGGCGATCGCTTCCTGACCGCGCGAGGCGTTCAGCGACCGGCCGACCGTGCCCACCACAGCGGAGGCCGCCGCGGCGGACGCGGCCGCGAGAACGAATCCCCTCCGGTCCCACCCCTCGGAGGTGGGCGGACCGGCTCCCACTTCCTCGGCCATGGACTCGGTTGCCGACGCCAGTGGGAACGTCACCGCAGTCAGGCGGCTGACCAGGACGTACAGAAGCAGAGCCCCGGCCACAGCTCCCACCACGGAGGGCAGCGCGTCGGTGAAGCCGGTGGAGTCGGGACGGCCGACGGCGGCAGTTGCCCCGACGGCCCCGAAGAGAAGGACCCCGACGGCTCCAACCCGACGGAACCGCATCGCCAGCACTCCCAGCACCAGAGCCAGTACGGTCAGCACGGCAAGGATGCCGAGCTGCAGCACGAGCTTGTCGTCGGTGCCGAAGCGGCAGATCGCCCAGTCCTTGACCTCGGCGGGCGTCGCGTCGATGGATGCGCCGCCCACCGCGACGACCGGACTGGACTGCGGATGCAACGCCCCCGCAACCAGTTCGGCCACCGCCAGCGCCGCGAAGCCGGCCAACGCCCCGCTCAGCGCACCCAGCGCCAGACGCGGCAGACCTGGCAGTACGCGCTGATCCTTCTCTTCGTCCCTCACGCGGCGAATTCGGTTCTGGCCTGCGGGGCGGATTGGTCCCCGACTTGATCGGGTGAAAAAAGATCCTGGACCAATCCACCACGCATTCCGCAACGGATTAACCCAATTGGACGCCGACGGGCATCGCCTTCACCGTCGCCTACGCAGGCATCAACCCCAGGAGCCCGACTCCGAGTACGGCAAGGAATCCGGCCGGCTCATCCTCGCCATCGACGGAGACGAGACCGACCCCGTCACCCTTAAGAGGTCGTTTTCCTGCAATTCGGTTGGGAAGATGGTGATTCTTTCGGTGCGTGAGTGAGGGTCGGTTGAGGCCACTGAGGTGGGTAGCTCGA